>JAICHT010000041.1 GCA_025924755.1 Chitinophagaceae bacterium
ATTGATTCAATTTCTTTTATTGATACAGAAGCCATCCGGAGCGCGGCACTGGAACAAACCATATCCCAATTAGCCCAACAAAATATAACTGCCGTTTTTACAAGTATGAATGCAGTGGATGCTGTTCATAACTATATTCATAATAAGGTAGATTGGAATATTTATAGCATCGGCAATACTACCAGGCGTTTGATCAGTGAAGTATTTGGAGCAGAACATATGCTGGGTACTGCAGAAAATGCAGCTGCTTTAGCTGATAAGATCATTAAAGACAATAAAAAGGAAGTTGTCTTTTTTTGTGGCGATCAGCGAAGAGAAGAATTGCCATCTAAACTACAATCCGCAAAAATAAAACTGCAGGAAATTATAGTTTACCACACACAGGAAACCGCTAAAAAGATTACAAAGGCTTACGATGGTATTCTATTTTTTAGTCCAAGTGCTGTATACAGTTTCTTTTCAATAAATAAAATAAATAGCGATACGGTGGTTTTTGCTATTGGCACTACCACTGCAAATGCAATAAAACAATACGCCAACAATAATATTATCATAGCTGAAAGCCCCGGTAAGGAAGACCTGGTGAAGAAAATGATAGCTTACTTCAGCACAAAAAATGATTAAAGAATTATGGAATTTTTGAAGAATGATTTACTATTAAGAGCCTTGCGAAAAGAAAAAGTAGAACGGCCCCCGGTATGGATGATGCGCCAGGCAGGCCGTTATTTACCGGACTATATTAAGCTGAGAGAAAAATATGATTTCTTTACCCGCGTACAAACACCGGAACTGGCTACAGAAATCACCCTGCAACCGGTTGACCAGGTAGGTGTGGATGCTGCCATTATTTTCTCTGATATTTTGGTGATTCCACAAGCATTAGGCTTGCAAGTTTTACTCGAAGAAAACAAGGGGCCCGTTCTCCCAAAGGTTATCAAAACACAAAAGGATATTGAGGCTTTACAGGTAGAAGGTGCAGCTGATAGATTGAATTATGTAATGCAGGCCTTATCATTAACTAAAAAAGAATTGGCTGGCCGTGTACCGCTAATTGGCTTTGCCGGTGCGCCCTGGACGATATTGTGTTATATGGTGGAAGGCAAGGGAAGCAAAACCTGGGACAAAGCAAAACAGTTTGCATATACAGAAACTCCATTAGCCCACCAGTTATTACAAAAGATAACGGATGCCACTATCAGCTATCTGAAAGCGCAGGTAAAAGCAGGAGCCGATACGGTACAAGTATTTGATAGCTGGGCGGGATCGTTAAGTCCCGCCGATTTTAAAACGTTTGCACAACCTTATTTAATCCAAATTGCAGATGCACTAAAAGATGATGCACCTGTTATCTTGTTTCCTAAAGGAAGCTGGTATGCCCTGAAAGATCTAAGCCAAAGCAGTGCTGCTGGCTTGGGTGTAGATTGGTGTATATCACCACAAATGGCCAGAGAGCTGACAAACAATACTATTACCTTACAAGGTAATTTCGATCCAGCTAAATTATTAGCACCCATACCTGAAATTAAAAAAGCAGTAAAGGAAATGATTGATGAATTTGGCCCACAAAATTATATAGCCAATTTAGGTCATGGCATTACACCTAATGTTCCTGTTGACCATGCAAAAGCATTTGTAGAAGCAGTGAAAGAATACCAAGTGTGAATGGTGAATTTTATTTAGCTCGTTACCCACTATTAACTACTCACAACTTACTTACCAATATGAACATTAAAGAAAATTGGATCGACTATATACATGATTTGCAAAATCGAATTTGTGCAGCTATAGAAGCAGCAGATGGCAAAGCAAGGTTTATAGAAGATGCCTGGCAGCGGCCGGAAGGTGGTGGAGGTAAAACGAGAGTTATTGCAAATGGAGCGGTGTTTGAAAAAGGAGGTGTTAATACATCTGTTGTATTTGGAGATGTAACTGATGCTATGCGTACACAGTTAAAAATAAACGGTGCCAAATGGTTTGCCTGCGGTTTATCGCTTGTACTACATCCATTGAACCCTTTTGTACCCACGGTGCATTGCAATTACCGGATGTTTGAGTTGTACAATGAAAATGGGGATGTGATAGACCGTTGGTTTGGTGGTGGCACAGACTTAACGCCTTACTATTTATTTGATGAAGATGCCAGGCATTTTCATAAAACGTATAAAGAAGTATGCGACCGTTTTGACACTACCTTCTATTCAAAATTTAAATTAGAGTGTGATAATTACTTTGTCAATAAACACCGTAATAATGAGCGGCGGGGCATAGGTGGTATCTTTTATGATTATCAACGTCCTGATGAAAAACACGATGCAAACTTCTGGATAGCTTTTGGCAAAGCCTGCGGTGATGCTTTTATTCCAGCTTATATTCCTATCGTAGAAAAAAGAAAGCATATCTCCTATTCCGAAGCGCATAAACACTGGCAGGAAATACGTCGCGGACGATATACGGAGTTTAACCTGGTTCATGACCGGGGTACTTTGTTTGGCTTAAAAACCAATGGCCGTATTGAAAGTATCTTAATGAGTTTGCCTCCTACTGTACGGTTTGAATATAACTATCAACCAAAACCTGATAGTGAGGAAGATAAATTGTTGCAGGCTTGTTTACATCCAAGAGACTGGGTGTCATCAACCGCCACAGAAGAAGAAATATCGGAATGGGCCCGGCGTTCAAATAGCTGCTAAGCACCATTCTTTAGTAGTAGTTTATTGCGTATAAAAATAGCAAAGGCACAAACATAAAAAATGAAAAGCGGCGAAACAGGCCTTTGCAATAAAAATAAAACAGTTATGTATTTACAAAGAAGAAACAGGATACTGAGAACCAATCCTTCTATTAGAAGTTTAGTAGCAGAAACAATACTAACACCCAATGATTTTATTGTTCCGCTATTTATTGATGAAGGTGAAAATGTGCAACTAGAAATTGCATCGATGCCCAACTATTATCGCCGTTCCCTGGATCTTACCATAAAAGAAGTAAAAGAGCTTTGGAGCATGGGCATCAAAAGCGTGTTGTTATTTATTAAGTGTAAAGATGAATTAAAGGACAATACCGGAAGGGAAGCCTGGAATAAAGAGGGCCTGATGCAACGCAGCATTAAAGCCATAAAAGATGCGGTTCCGGAAATGTATGTAATGACCGATGTAGCATTGGATCCTTATTCATCTTACGGCCATGATGGGATTGTTGAAAACGGCGAGATCGTTAATGACCAAACCGTTGAAGCACTAGTAAAAATGAGTGTTAGTCATGCTGAAGCAGGAGTGGATATGGTGGCGCCAAGTGATATGATGGATGGCCGTATAGCGGCTATCCGGCAGGGATTAGAGGAAGCTAATTTTACTAAAGTGGGCATTATGGCGTATAGCGCCAAATACGCTTCCTGCTTTTATGGTCCTTTCAGGGATGCATTGGATTCTGCTCCCGGCTTTGGAGATAAAAAAACCTACCAGATGGATTACGCTAACCGCCTCGAAGCCATCAAAGAAACAATGATAGATGTAGAAGAAGGTGCTGATATCGTAATGGTAAAACCCGCATTATCCTATTTGGATATTATCCGGGAAGTGAAGAATGCGGTGGATGTGCCGGTAAGTGCTTACAATATCAGTGGCGAATATGCTATGGTAAAGGCTGCTGCTAAAATGGGTTGGATCAATGAAGAAAAAGCTATCATTGAAACGTTAACGTCAATGAAACGTGCCGGCGCTGATCTGATTGCTACTTATTTTGCAAAAGATGCAGTGCGGTTGCTATCGTGAACAGTCAATAGTGAATGGTGAATAATTTAGAAACATTAAGCTTAAATTGCTTGTTATGTTTCTTACCCTAAATCACCAAAAGCTCGATGTTTACACAGCTTCAAAAAACTTAGTTTTTGCATGCTATCAACTAACTAAAGCTCTTCCTAATGATGAGAAGATTGGAATGATTTCCCAAATTCGCAGAGCAGCTTTATCTGTTCATTTAAATATAGCAGAAGGAGCATCAAGGAAATCAGAGTCTGAAAGAAAACGTTATTATGAGATTGCAAGAGGGTCGTTTATTGAGATAGATGCAGCTTTAGATATTGCAATCAAACTCGATTATTTAACCAACACCAATATTAACGAATTAGGTGAATTAATGGTTAAATGTTTTAAAATATTGACAGGCTTAATAAATTCCAAGATCATTGACAATTGACCGTTCACTATTGACGCAAAAAACTAGTATGAATATCAATAAAAGTAAAGAGCTATTCGAAAGAGCACAAACCAGTATTCCCGGCGGCGTAAACTCCCCAGTTCGTGCATTTAAAAGTGTAGGAGGTACTCCTGTTTTTATGCAAAAAGCAAAGGGTGCTTATTTGTATGATGTAGATGGCAACCGCTATATTGATTACATCAACTCCTGGGGGCCTATGATATTGGGCCATGCCTACGAACCGGTTGTAAAAGCTATACAGGAAAAAGTAGTGGACTCTACTTCTTTTGGTGCGCCAACGGAGCTGGAAATCCAAATGGCCGAACTTATAAAAAGCATAGTACCCAATGTGGATTTAATAAGAATGGTGAGCAGCGGTACCGAGGCTTGTATGAGTGCTATTCGATTGGCAAGAGGGTATACCGGTAAAAATAAGATCATCAAGTTTGAAGGCTGCTATCATGGCCATGCCGATTCTTTTTTAGTAAAAGCCGGAAGCGGCGTAGCCACCTTTAATATACAAACCGTTCCCGGAGTAACCAGCGGAGTTTCGCAGGATACATTTACAGCGCCTTATAATAATTTAGAAGCCGTACAAAAGATCGTTGCCGAAAACAAAGGAACGATTGCTGCCATTATTATAGAACCGGTTGCGGGCAATATGGGTTGTATTCTTCCGCAGGAAGGATTTTTAGAAGGCTTGCGGCAATTATGTACCGCAGAAAACATGGTGTTTATATTAGATGAAGTGATGACGGGCTTTCGTTTGGCAGTAGGTGGCGCACAGGAACGTTTAAAAATTGATGCGGACCTAGTTACTTATGGAAAAGTGATAGGTGCCGGTATGCCCGTTGGTGCTTTTGGTGGTAAGCTGGAAATCATGAAACACATCTCGCCATTAGGCAATGTATACCAGGCCGGAACCTTAAGCGGCAACCCGGTGGCTATGATTGCCGGTTATACCTTACTAAATGAGTTAAAGAACAATCCATCCATTTATATAGAACTGGAAAAGAAAGGCGCATATTTAAAAGATGGACTGGAAGAAGTTTTAAAAAACACGGATAAGCCTTTTGTGATCAATCAGCTGGGCTCTATGATAAGCCTTCATTTTAGTAAACAGCCGGTTGTTGATTTTGAAACAGCCGCTGCAGCCGACAATTTATTGTTCAACCAATTCTTTCATTATATGCTGGATAATGGAATCTATTTACCACCATCGGCTTTTGAAAGCTGGTTTATCAGCAATGCTTTAAGTTATCAGGATCTGGATTACACCGTTCATTGCGCCAAAAAGTTCTTTCAATAATAAAGAAGCCACTCAAGGGAGTGGCTTTCTTGTTTCATACATCTTATTTATTTCGATAAAGCATATACATAATCTTTTATAGAAGCTTGTTGCGAAGCATCTGTAACTTTTGCTTTGCGAAACATCTTTTTCAATATGTCGTTCCACTCCGCTAGGGTGTATTTTGATGGTGCATACAAGCGATGGCAAGCAGCACATTTTACCTTATAAAGTGCAAACCCACCCTGGACCCTTTCTATTGTAATTCCCGGAACACGCTGCTGCATAACAGGCAAATTTGCTGCAGAGGGCGCCAGCTTGCTTGAAGCACAAGCCACAAGACAACTTATTAAAAGGAGAATAAAGAACTGCTTCATACTATTAAAATGAAAAACCAAAAATGATTCTTGCTTCAGCTCTCTCGTGCTTATCCAGCACTTTGTTATTTGGTGCGGCGGCTGTTTTGTGTAGGTTTACCCATTGCGGTAAATAGTTAGCAATCACAAAAAAGCGATCGCTACGATAATTGATAGTGGGGCCGCCAAATAAAACCGAATGTTCCCACGCCCCTTTTACTATTTCATTATGGTCTCTTAACTCTACCCCAACGCCCAGGCTTTTATTGAAGTTATGCATATAAGCAAGGTCTAATTCTACCGGCGTTTCTCTATGCACAAAACTATATTTACCATTTTGTTTGGCTGCTTCTTCTTCCCACTCGGCAACAAGGTTAAAAGCAACCAGGTTGTTACCAAAATATTTATCCAGTATCAGTTTGGTTTCCAGTTCTATTTCATCTCCTTTCACGCCTACTTCCCCATACAAAGCGCTTCCGAGCTTATTAGCCGACGGATCGCTCAGCTTCCATTTCCATTCATTACTAAATCCTATTTCACTGGTCATTTTAATATCGTTTACCTTATCGCTGAAGGTTTGTTGAAAGCGGTTAAAATAAAATGCCGTTTGCAGGTTCTTTCCCAACCCTACTTCAAACTCTGCACGCTGATCCATTGCATGAAAGAACTGGCTTTGATGACCGAAGCGGGAAGTATGCCACAGCTCCACATCAAAATTACCTTTGGGCAATACATTGGAAGTATAGGTATAGGCAAAAAAACGGTCTTGCGATTGAGCAGATAAACCAATAAGCACTAAAAGAAAAAGGCAGACTCTTTTCATTAATAAAAATTTGCAGCGAAATTCTATTTATCTGCATCTTAGCTGTTACGCAAAAAGAAAATGGAGTTACTGAAACAGGAAATTTTAATGCAGGAAGAAGGTAAGGATACCTACCAGTATCAGCACACCGCCGGTAATCCGTTTTTCGTTATGCTCAATAAAGGATGCGGGCAACATATGCATGCCTTTATAACCCAAAGTAACCAATACTAAAATACCACATATACTAACCAGCGCATAGATGACAGACATTAAAGTAACGATGCCCATACCGTATGCACCTGCAGAAAGAAATAAGCTCTCTACTTCCAGACAGGGTGAGAACAACATCATCACCACAAAAATCAAGATCCACCGTTTGCGGGAACGCTTGTAAGAGCTAATATCTTTTTGCCCGCTATGATGGTGATGGGGCAGGTTTACCGAAAAATAAATTAACCCGAAAACAATAAGCAATATGGCCGATACCACGTAAATACTATTGCCATATTGCTGCTCCAGCTTTTTACCGATCAATCCCAATATAACCCCTAATATAATAGTACCGGTAACATGCGCCAGTGCGGCAAAAAACGTAATGCTGGTAACTTCTTTAAGCTTCCACTGCTCAGCCCTGGCTACGGCCACCAGCGGCAGCCAGTGGTTGGGTATCAACGCATGAACCATGGCTAATAAAAAAGTACCGGTAATAACGCTGAACATGAAGAGAATTATGAATGTAAAGATGATCTAATGATATGAAGTAAAAGTGAACTATAAGCTGAAGTTACTGATTCGTTCATAACTCCATACTCACCGTAATAACAACTCACACGGTTTTAAACCGGTGTGTTTTTTGAAAGCGGTAGAAAAGTGCGATATGGAAGAATAACCTAACAGCAGGGACACATCGGTTACACTTAATCCTTTTTCGTATAAAAGATACTTAGCGTGCTCCATGCGCTGGCTTTGATAAAAGTCGAATATGGTAGTGCCAAAAAGTTCTTTAAATCCTTTCTTCAGATAACATTCATTGATCGCTACTTTACGGCTTAGCTCTTTTATGGTGATGGGCTCGCCAATATGCTGTATTAATATTTCCCTCGCCTTGTTTATTTTTTCCCGGTCGGCCTCGTTGGCTAAAAACTTACAGCTGATGGTATCAATTTCTTTTTCTCCCAGCAGGCAATCCAGGCTATACAACAGCAGCATTTGTGTCTGCGCATTAATGTAAATATTTTCAAGGCTGTCTGTGTAAGTGTGGTTGAGTACACCTTCCAATACCAGGCGGGTACGGCTGCAAAGCGGAACCGTTTTAGAAAAAGAATCGGTATGCGTAAAAGAAAGCACCCCTTCGCTTAACGTAGTACTGGTGTTCAGCCTTGACTTTACAAATTGAGAAAGTAAGGTGGAACTAAAAACAAAACTTAGCAGATCAATGCTTTCTACTTTTTCCTTGCATTGAAGCGAAGCATGGGCTTTACATTCATTGCAATTATTTTGGTGCTGACGGCAGTACATATTGCCGGTTACACAAAAGCGTAGTTCCACATGATTTTTTTCGGGTTGCAACGGCTCGTAATGATACTTAAGCATACCGGCATCTTCGGCCAGCCAGTGTTGTGGCTTCACATACCGTTTAATAGTATAGTGTACCGAACCGGGTATTTCACGGCCTTTTTCGTAAATCAGGTCGTGCTCCAACTCTTGCGGATATATAGTAGTTACTGCCTCTTGCATCAGGATGCAAAATTACGGTGAGAACTGTAATATAAATATCTGCAGTACGGTATTGATGTCACGCGGTTGTCAATTGATTTCGTTTAAACACCATTTGCCCGCACCTAAATATTTGCTTTTTTAAGGCAGGTTATCCCCTAATGATTTGTTATCAACTCAGGCAAGTTTGGGTTATTGTAGGATTGTTTCCTATTTTCGCCGCATGCAGTCTAACAGCCATACTGTTCAAGAGTTTCAACATACCCTTCTTTCAGAAATCTCCATTCGTGGTGTAGGCATTCATACCGGCCATATGGTAGAAATGGTTTTGAAGCCTGCAGCCCCCAATACCGGTATTATTTTTAAGCGGGTAGATCTGCCCGGTCAGCCTACCGTGAAAGCCGATGTGGACAATGTGGTGGAAACCACCCGCAGCACTACTATAGAAGCAAACGGTGCACGGGTAAGTACAATAGAACATTTGCTGGCGGCGCTGGTTGGCTGCGAAATTGATAATATATTAATAGAATTGAACGGTCCCGAAGTACCCATACTGGATGGCAGCGCGGCACCGTTTATAGACGTTATTGATAAAGCCGGCACACAGCAGCAGGACGCTCCAAAAGTATATTACACCCTGCAGCATAATATCACTTTTGTAGATGAAGCCAAAAAAGTAGAAATGGTAGCGCTGCCTTATAGTGAGTATCGAATTAATACACTAATTGATTTTAACTCGCCGGTACTGGGCACGCAACACGCCGATTTAAAGCACATCTCCGATTTTAAAGACCAGATCGCTCCCTGCCGCACGTTTAGCTTTTTTCACGAAATAGAATATTTATTAGATCAAAACCTGATAAAAGGCGGTGATATCAATAATGCGATAGTAGTGGTGGATAAGCCTGTTACGGAAGCACAGGTGCAGCGCATCGCCAAGGTCTTTCATAAAGACAATGTAAAGGTGAGCGAAGGCGGCATATTAAACAACCTGGAGTTGCGCTATCCCAATGAACCGGCCCGTCATAAATTACTGGATGTTATTGGCGACCTGGCGCTGGTGGGTTATCCGTTCAAAGCGCATATCATAGCCAACCGTCCGGGGCATTCTTCCAATATTGCTTTTGCCAAAAAAATAAAAGAGCATATTAAGAAGAATAAAAATAAACAGCAAATACCGGTGTACGACCCTACCAAGCCGCCGGTAGTAGATATTCATGGTATTGAAAAAAAGCTGCCGCACCGCTATCCTTTTTTATTGGTAGATAAGGTAATTGAATTGACCGATAAACAAGTGGTGGCTATAAAAAATGTGACGTATAACGAACCTTTTTTCCAGGGACATTTTCCGGGTAATTCCATATTTCCGGGCGTATTGCAGGTAGAAGCTTTGGCGCAGGCCGGCGGCATCTTAACCATTCCTGATGATCCGGATAATGATTACGACACGTATTTTTTAAAAATTGATAATTGCAAATTCAAAAACAAAGTAGTACCCGGCGATACCATGATTTTACGGATGGTATTAAGTAATCCGGTACGCCGTGGAATTTGTGAAATGAAAGGAACTATTTTTGTCGGCAATAAACTAGTAGCCGAAGCTGATATGGTTGCTCAAATTGTAAAGAAACCTAAAGTAAAAGTATGATCTCTGAGTTGGCATCCATTCATCCGAATGCAAAGCTGGGCAACAACATTACTATTGATCCTTTCGCAGTAATACACGATAATGTTACTATTGGCGATGATACGCATATCATGTCGCACGCTGTTATTCTGCCCTTTAGCCATATTGGTAAAGCCTGCCGCATTTTTCCCGGCGCTATCATTGGCGGTGTTCCGCAGGACTTAAAATTTGTGGGCGAAGAAACCACCGTAGAAATTGGCGATTACACTACCATACGGGAGTTTGTAACCATCAACCGTGGCACGAAAGACAAATGGAAAACGGTTATCGGCTGTCATTGCCTCATCATGGCTTACTCGCATATTGCGCACGATTGCATCATAGGTAACCATGTAATAATGGCAAACTCCGTACAATTGGCCGGACATGTAGAAGTAGGCGACTATGCCAATATTGGCGGCCTTGCAGGTGCTAACCAGTTTACCCGCATCAGTGCTCACACCTATATTGCGGGGCATACGGTTATCCGTAAAGATGTACCCCCGTTTGTAAAAGCGGGCCGCGAACCGATGTCGTTTGCCGGTATCAATATCGTGGGTTTGCAACGCCGCAATTTTCCGCAAGACCAGGTGCAGACCATTTCCCAGATTTATCATTTATTGTTTGTAGAAAAACATACCACCTCCACAGCCGTTCAATTAATTGAAGCACAGATACCGGACAATGATGTAAAAGAAGAAATTTTAAACTTTATCCAGGCTTCTAAAATTGGCATCATCAAACGGCATTCAAAAAATATAGTGGATGAAGATTGAACTTTCGCGGGCCGGAAAACGGTTCAACCGCGAATGGATTTTTAGAAAAGCTGATATCGAATTTTCCTCCGGCAGTTCTTACGCAATTACCGGCCCCAATGGTTCCGGAAAATCTACTCTTTTACAAAGCCTCGGCTGCATGCTGCAACTGAGCGAAGGCACTATAAATTTTAAAAAAGATGATACTACGGTTTCTCTTGAAGAAGCCTACCAGCATATCTCTTTTTGTGCCCCATATTTGGATGTGATCGAGGAGTTAACGCTTATTGAATTTTTAGAATTTCATTACCGTTTTAAAGCCATCCTGCCTAATATTGATATCAAACATACCATACGGATAGTAGGGTTGGAAGCTGCTGCGCAAAAGCAAATACGGTATTATTCTTCCGGTATGAAACAACGCGTCAAACTTGCACAGGCTATCTTTTCTGATACGGATATTGTTTTACTGGATGAACCCTGCAGCAATTTGGATGCAAAAGGCATTGACCTGTATCATTCGCTTATTGATGAATATTGTCAAAACCGGCTGGTGATTGTTTGCTCAAATGATATAGTGGAATACGGCTTTTGTAAAGAAAAGCTGGCTATTACCGATTTTAAAAGCTTCTGAATAGCTTTCCTTAAAACTGGTTTTCCAATTTAAAATTCTTGTACGCTTTATATCCATTGGTATGATAATGGTATCTGTTACTATCATAAATAAGCAATATGGAAAATATTATTATACAGTCGTTAGGTTTTAAAGCAGGCGAATCACTGGAAAATCATATCCGGGAAAAAATGAATAAATTAACCCCCAATGAGCAAATTGTTGGCGCCAACGTAGCCTTGTTTTTTGGGGCCAACAAAACAACTCCTGATACCTTTTGCGAAATACGGTTGATGATTCCCGGCAATGATCTTTTTGTAAAAGAAAGCGCTACCGATGATTTTTATGCGGCGGTAGATTCGGCCGTAAATAAACTGCAGGGCATCTTACGTAAAGAAAAGGAAAAGCTGGTAGACAGCCGCCACGGCAGGGTGCATGACTAAAATCTATTTTTACGATATTACATTTCCGTTTTATTCCGTGTCTCTCCCAGAGACACGGAATTGTGTAAGCTAAACACCTTGTCCACTGCGGAGACACGGCTAAGACCTGAGTATGATTTTTCTCCTGCTGCATTTTATGAAACGGGTGTACATAACTTTGATTTTGTAACGCATTATGCAGCGTGAGCGTTGTGGGTGATAATACCAACAACGAAAGAGAAAGTAATAAGACAGATACTGTTGCCCGAACCTATCATTTCCATGTTATATGTTCCCACTCTTTGTCAAAAGGCAATACTCCGTCTGATGCATAGAAGTACAAATTATGCCGTGAGGGATATATTGTTTCAAACACCTTTACATTCTTAAAATGAGGCTCAAAAAAACTTTTTAAATCTTCTTTTGATTTGAACTCCCGTTCATGATGTGTCAAACTTTTTTCTCCTGTAGGTGATTCAACAAGTGTGTAGCCGGTTAAAACTCCGCCAGGTTTTAACCGGGCTTTTATATTTTTCATTATTCCGGCAATTTCTTCTTCAGTAAAGTGTTCAATTGCTGCATCCCATATAATGTTATCAAATATTCCTTCCGGCATTTCACTTCTGATATCACAAAGCCTGAACTCCACATTTTTTGCCTGGTTATATTTTTTTGCATGTGGGATGGCATCTATATCGAAATCAACAGAAATAATTTTTGTAGCTCTAATGGAATAAAAATGATAAGAATTATAACCATCTCCGCAACAAAGTTCTAACACATTAGCGCCTTGCTTGATTGCCAAAAGCCCAAAAGTACCTCGTTCGACCCAGAGTGGGTTTTGAGATTTCCTAAACCAGTAAAATTGATCACAAAAATGGTCAAACCATTCGGGCTGAGGCTCATATTGCCAGTCATACTTCATTTGAAGGGAATGAAAAAAAGAAGCAAGCTTCCTTGAACCTGATGCGAACGATTTGAAGAGTTTTGTAAGGTTTCTTTTTCCGAAGGTTTTTGTTGCAGCTTTTAAAATAAGTTTTGCCAAAAGATCTTTAAATTTAGTTCACAACAAATATATGAACATGTGGATACCAATTAACTAATAATTGTTTCTCCCATTGTTGGTGTTATCGCCAACAAATAACTTAATATAAAAGTCTTATCGCTGGCTGGCAATTAGCAAATTGATATCGGTATATTTTAAATTAAAACGTTCGCTTAAATAAAAATTGGTCAGTGCACCTTTAAACATGTAGATACCACTGCGCAGGTGTACCTGGTGCCAGATCATTTTTTCAAAACCGCCATCTTCACCGGCATGCAACAGCAATGGCATCAATACATTGCTGATGGCCTGGGAAGCAGTTCGGGCAAAGCCCGACGGGATATTGGGTACGCAATAATGTATGACACCATATTTTAAAAAAATCGGGCTTTCGTGCGATGTGATTTCTGAAGTTTCAAAGCAGCCGCCCCGGTCTATACTCACATCAATAATAACGCTGCCGGGCCGCATATTACTCACCATTTCATCGGTTACTACCAGCGGCGTGCGGCCGGTATCGCTGCCCAGCGCCCCCACTGCCACTTCGCAGGTTTTTAATTGTTTGGCCAGCAGGCGTGGTTCTATTACCGAAGTCCATAACCGGTGCCCAATATTGTTTTGTAATCTTTTTAAGCGGTACACACTGCTGTCAAAAACCTTTACAGAAGCACCAAGAGCCAATGCAGTCCGTGCCGCATATTCGCCAACAATACCGGCGCCTAATATGATAACCTTGGTGGGGGCAATGCCGGAAATGCCGCCAAGCAACACGCCCTTGCCATGATTAGCAGAACCCAAATACTGGGCTGCGATTAACATTACCGCGCTGCCGGCAATTTCGCTCATACTATGTACAATAGGATAACTTCCACTGTCGTCTCTTAAGTTTTCAAAAGAAATAGCGGTGATGCGTTTTTCCATCATCGTTTGTAATATCTCCGCCTTTAAAACGCTTAAGTGAATGGGTGAAATAATTATTTGGCCCATTTGCAGCATTTCAAGTTCCTCCTCCACTACCGGCGCACTTTTCACCAATATAGGCGCTTTGTATACTTCCGCCGTGTGATAGGCGATTTTAGCGCCGGCCTCGCTGTAATCTTTATCAGCAAAATGCGCCATCTCACCGGCATTGTGCTCAATAGTTACATGATGACCGTTGCTCACCAATACGCTTACCGCATCCGGCGTAAGGGCAATGCGGTTTTCCTGAAACGCAACTTCTCTTGGAATTCCGATATGCAGTTGAGCGCCTTTGGGTTTAATATCCAGGGTTTCCTCTAAGGTTTCGTAGCTGAAGGACGGGCTTACAAGTGGTTTTTGCTGAGACATATACGTAGCAGTAACTGTTTTCTATTTGGCTTACAAATTACAATTGTTATACGATACTCCGGTTTTAAATAACCGCTTTCTCTATTTTTATCATGCGCTGTGTGGTGGTTACCGGGGTTATTTGTATATGCATGGTATTTTCATCTAACAGTTCTTCGGCTCTTTCGGGCCACTCCACCATGCAAATGCTATTGCTGTACAGGCAATCTTCCACACCGGTTTGCACCACTTCTTCCAAACTTTTCAACCGGTATAAATCTATATGGTAAATGAATTTCTCCTCCCCATTTTCATTATAGGCATATTGATTAATAACCGAGAATGTAGGGCTGCTTATAGTATCGGTTACTCCTTTGTATTTACACAAAGCCGTAATGATAGTGGTTTTACCTGCACCCATCGGTCCATGAAAGGCAAAGACCTTCGCCTCACCGGCTTCGTTCCAAAATTGTGCAGCAAATGCATCTAACCCCTCAATAGCTACCTCCTGTTCCATCCGGCAAATTTAACAATGTTTGCAACGGTGTTGAAAAGATAGTGGCGCTTTTATTACGCATACCGCATCTGGTAAATTTAACTTTGCAAAATGGAGACAAAGCTGGAAAAAGTACAATGGAAGGTAGAAGGTATGGATTGTGCCAATTGCGCATTAACCATCCGGAACTATTTACAAAACCAGGGTGCTGAAAATGTGGCGGTAAGTGTAATAGATGGTGATGTTTCTTTTGAAATGCAGAAAGCCGATGCTACCATCAAACTGGCAAAAGGAGTTGAGTCATTAGGATATAAAGTAGATGCATTGCATACAGAAGAAAATGGCAGGCAAAAGAAGTTTTTGACCACACATTTACAACGCTTTTGGGCATGCCTTCCTTTTACTGCTGTTTTATTATTGCATATGCTACCGGGCATGCACATACGCTTTTTAGCAAATCCGTGGATACAACTGATACTGGTATTACCGGTGTTTATTATAGGCTTGATTTATTTTGGACACTCTGCTTTTTACAGCATTAGCAAAGGCGTACCCAATATGAATGTGCTGATAACAATTGGCGCTACTGCAGCTTTTGTATACAGCCTTGCAGGTACGGTTTTGCAGTTGGGCAGCGGCTATATCTTTTACGAAACAACTGCTACTATCATTACACTGGTTTTCCTGGGAAACTATTTAGAAGACGCCTCTGTACAGTCTACCCAGAAGGCTTTAAAAACATTGGCAAAATCGCAAAAGGTAATGGCCAATATGATCGCGTTTGATGACCAGCACCAGGAAGTGGTTTTTCCGATTGATAATACGCAATTAAGAGCAGGCGATCTGGTGCTGATAAAAAACGGGGAACAGGTACCGGCCGATTGTAAAATACTATGGGGCCATGCCCATGTAAGCGAAGCTATTATTACCGGGGAAAGCATACCCGTCTATAAACAGAAAAAAGACAAACTCATTGGGGGCAGCATAGTAGAAGACGGCACTGTAAAAGCACAGGTAACAGCGGTGGGAAATGAAACGGTATTATCCAACATTCTGAATTTGGTAAAATCCGCCCAATCCGAAAAGCCGCCTATGCAACAGATGGCTGATAAAATCAGCGCAGTTTTTGTGCCGCTGGTAATAGGCATTGCAATAGTAACACTGGCGGCCAACTGGATCATTTTAAAAGAATTTACACCGGCGCTGCTACGCAGCATTGCAGTATTGGTAATTGCCTGCCCATGTGCTATGGGCTTAGCCACACCGGCTGCTATTGCTGTAGGTTTAGGCCGTGGTGCCTGCAATGGTATTTTGTTTCGCAATGCTAAAAGCCTCGAACTTTTTAAAGATATCAGGCAGGTAGTTTTTGACAAAACAGGAACCTTAACCACCGGCAACTTTCAAATCGCAAATTTTCATACCTCTGTTTTAGAGGAAGATTTCAAACGCATTGTTTTTTCACTGGAAAAGTATTCCAATCACCCCATAGCAAAAAGCATTACGCAGCAGTGGAAAATGCCCGGGGAAATACGTTGGAAAAAAGTGCAGGAAGTAAAAGGCGTAGGCATGCAGGCTACCGATGCTGAAGGCAATACATATGAAGCAGGATCTAACAAAATGACCAGCACATCCGATAGTACACACAATATATATGTTACTAAAAATAA
>JAICHT010000042.1 GCA_025924755.1 Chitinophagaceae bacterium
GGCGAGGTATTTACCAGCTTGGCATTAAAGTAAACTTCCTGCTGAATTTTTTCTTTTAAAATATTAATATAGGCGTTGGTAGAAGAGGTAATCTCGCCTAAGTTGAAGGCGTCTATTTCTCCTGCCAGTTCCATTGCCCTGTGAACGTCTGTAGTAAATTCGGGAATAAACTTTTTAAATGCTTTGCTGCGGATGTTCACAATCAGCGTAAGGTCTTCTGCTACAATTTCAAATTTTCCTACCAATTCTAACTGATCTCGCAACCACCGCACTATGGAGTTTTCAATCTGTTGCTTTGCATTATTTTCTGCGAGGTAAGTAAAATATTCGGCAGTAGTTATTTTAGAACGCTCCACCAGTTCTTCATCGCTCCATTGACTCAAATACTTGAGCAAGGGCAAATTCATTTTCCTGGAAAGCCGTAGTGTTTCTTCTATATAAGCTACCAGGTGGTTGTCGCGTACAAATTTTGCAAAATCCGGAAGGATTTTGAACTTATACATTCCCGCATATCCTTCAAATGCCTGCACTTTTGGATTTTAATTTTTAATTTCTGATTTATAATATTCAGCGAAATAGCCCGCTCATCGCCAGCCTGTGCAATATTAATTACATTTTTTGTACATAAAAGCAAACCTCTTATACAAACTCTTGTTTTCTAAACACAGCTTTTTTAAATCAAACATTATCGGGCATCCAATTTAATAGTAGCGTTACGAGGTATATACCATTGTGGATTTTTTCAACGGTATATATATTGTATGAAATACTGCAAATTTTATTCATTATGATTCTTCTTGCTTTTCCATTATGGGCTAAGGCTACTTTCTGGGGTTTTGTGGCAGGTTCGGCTTTGTTGGTAGGTGCCGGTATTGGTTACTGGACCAAAGTGCCTGCAAAAGTGGTGGCGTTTATTATGGCTTTTGGTAGTGGTGTTTTGATATCGGCTTTAGCATTTGATTTAATGGACGAGGCTTTTAAAAAAGGAGGTTTCGACTCAACGGCCATTGGTTTTGTTTGCGGCGCTGTAATTTATTCGGTTGCCAATTATTTTTTAAGTAAAAAAGGAGCAAAGCACCGAAAACGTTCCGGAACACAGCAGCCAAAGGAAGAAGAAAATGCAGGCAGCGGTTTAGCTATTGCAGTAGGCGCTTTGCTGGATGGTATTCCCGAATCCATAGCTGTAGGCGTCAGCATGATAGCAGGCGGTGCAGTAAGCACTGCAGCCGTTATTGCTATCTTTCTATCCAATATTCCCGAATCGTTATCCAGCACATCTGGCATGAAAAAGTCCGGAAGATCTGCCAAATACATTTTTGGAGTATGGACGGGCATTACCTTAATTTCAACACTGGCCTCTTATTGTGGATATGCGGTTTTTAAAAATTTTTCTCCCGATATAATAGCTGCTACAATAGCAGTGGCCGCCGGTGCCATACTAGCTATGTTAAGCGATACCATGATGCCCGAAGCGTTTGAAGAAGGCCATAACTTTATTGGTCTTATTACCGTACTGGGATTTTTAGCAGCGTTTGTATTAACGAAGATTAGTTGATGCAGCACCAATTTCCACATTAAATAATAGGCTTCATAAATTTCATACTGGTATCCGCACTATATTTTTTTAAACATTAAGATTATACATCTGCTTAATATGCTATAATTTCATTGATCCATACCAAATAATCTATTTTATGCGCATACGCCTTTCCGTTTTTTTTATATTGATTTCTTTTTACAGCTTTTCTCAAAGCTATTATATGTTCGTAGGTACCTATACTACCGGCGACAGCAAAGGTATTTACGTATACCGTTTTGATGCTGCAACAGGTAAGGCAGAGGCGGTAAGCAATACCGAAGGCAACGTGGTAAATCCTTCTTATTTAACCGTGTCGCCGCAAGGCAATTTCGTATATGCAGTGAATGAAACCAATGGCGAGCATCCAGGGCAGGTAAGTGCCTTTTCATTTAACCGCTCTACCGGAAAACTATCGTTTATTAATCAGCAGCCAAGCGGAGGTGATGATCCGTGCTATATCTCTGAAAGTAAAAATGGAAAATGGGTTTTTGTAGCTAATTATTCAAGCGGTTCGCTGGCGGCACTACCTGTAGCTAAGAATGGCTCATTGGAACCGTATGCGCAGTTGTTCCAGGATTCCGGAAGCAGTATTGTGAAAGACCGTCAGGAAAAAGCGCATGTACATTCCGCAGTATTGTCGCCCGATCAACATTACTTGTTTAGCGCCGATTTAGGTACAGACAAAGAAATGGTGTATCAATTAAATAGCGAAGCTGAAAAACCCCTCAAAAGAGCAACTCCATCTTTTGTAGCTACCACTGCCGGCACAGGCCCAAGGCATTTTACTTTTCATCCAAATAAAAAATATGCATACCTGATAGAAGAACTGGGTGGCAATGTAGTGGCATATGCCTATCATAATGGGAAGCTCACTTTTTTACAAAGCATTGATGCACATCCTGCCAGTTACAAAGGAGCGCTGGGCAGTGCAGATATTCACATATCTCCTGATGGAAAATTTTTATACGCTTCTAACCGCGGCGATGAAAATACCATTACCATTTTTGCTATCAACCAAAAAACAGGTAAGTTGACGTTAAAGGGATACCAGGCCAGTGGTGGCACCATGCCCAGGAATTTTATTATTGATCCATCTGGTAAATACCTGTTGGTTGCACACCAGCAAAGCGGTAATATCGTGGTGTTTAAAAGAAGCAGCCAGACAGGAATGCTAAGACCAACGGGTTATGAAATTAAAGTACCCAACCCGGTTTGTATACAGATGTTAAAATAAATTTGCAGATTACGGATCTTCGATTTTGAAGCCACTATTAGCAAACGTTATACTAATTAAGCTAACGCTGAAGTTCCTTATACCACTTTATGCCATCCACCCGCAAAGCTGCTATCAGCTTCATTTTTATAACCCTTTTGATTGATGTAACCGGTTTGGGCATAATCATCCCGGTACTGCCTAAACTGATAGAGCAATTGATACATGGGGGCATTAGCGCTGCTTCGCAATGGGGCGGCTGGCTGACCTTTGCATATGCTATTATGCAATTTTTATTTGCACCGGTATTGGGTAATTTAAGTGATAAATATGGCCGTCGCCCGATATTGTTATTTTCCTTATTAGGGTTTGGTGTAGATTATTTGTTTTTGGCTTTTGCACCTACTATTGGCTGGCTTTTTTTGGGGCGTGCTATTGCCGGTATAACAGGCGCCAGTTTTACAACAGCATCGGCCTATATTGCCGATATCAGCAATGATGAAAACCGGGCACAGAATTTTGGAATGATCGGAGCTGCTTTTGGTATCGGGTTTATTATAGGGCCTGTAGTAGGTGGCGTGTTAGGTACTTATGGCGCAAGGGTTCCTTTTTTAGTAGCTGCAGGCTTAAGTTTATTAAATGCACTATACGGTTATTTTGTATTACCCGAATCGCTTTCCAAAGAACACAGGCGGCCGTTTGAATGGCGGAGAGCCAATCCGTTAGGGTCCGTGGTTCAGATAAAAAAATATCCTTCCGTGGCAGGTTTGGTAGGTTCGCTGGTATTAGTATATATAGCAGGCCAGGCGGTACAAAGCACCTGGACGTTTTTTAATATTGCCAAATTTGGCTGGAGTGAAAAACTAATCGGTTATTCATTAGGCGGAGTAGGATTATTAACAGCTATTGTACAGGGCGGGTTGATACGGTATATCAATCCGAAACTGGGTAATGAAAAGAGCGTATATGTAGGGTTAGGATTGTATACGTTGGGGCTTTTGCTATTTGCGTTTGCTTCCAAATCGTGGATGATGTTTGCTTTTTTGATTCCATATTGTTTAGGCGGCATTGCCGGCCCGGCTTTGCAATCCATTATATCGGCACAGGTACCCCGCAATGAACAGGGCGAACTGCAAGGCGCCTTAACCAGTATGATCAGCGCTACCTCTATAATTGGCCCACCCATTATGACTAATTTATTTGCTTTCTTCACAAGACCTTCCGCATCGGTAAAATTTGCAGGCGCTCCTTTTTTATTAGGCTCTGTGCTGATGTTGGGAAGTACTATTATAGCCTATTATGTGTTGCGGCGGCAAAAAGTACAAGTACAGCCTTTGTAGTATGTATCCCATATTCGAAATTAACCTTCCATGATTTTTAATATTCAACCCGAAATCTTGGCCTGACTTTTTGTATAATGTACAACATTAAAAAAAGCAAAATTGAAATTATTACTTTCGTGCAATAAAATTTTAAAGTAACAATATGAAACCTACACTTGTAATTATGGCTGCAGGCATGGCATCGCGATACGGAAGTATGAAGCAGATCCAGCAGTTTGGCCCAAGCGGTGAAACTATAATGGATTATTCTATTTTCGATGCGATAAAGGCAGGCTTTGGTAAAGTGGTTTTTATTATACGTCGCGATTTTGCAGATGATTTTAAAAATATTTTTGAGCCGAAGCTGAAAGGTAAAATATTAACGGATTATGTATTTCAGGAGATGAGCGCCTATATTGGTAACCATGCGGTGCCCACCGACAGAACAAAGCCCTGGGGAACGTCTCATGCCATTTTATGTGCAAAAGACGCGGTTAACGAGCCATTTGCTGTAATCAATGCGGATGATTTTTATGGCAGCGATGCTTTTCAAAAAGCAAATAATTTTTTGCGGAACGTATGTAAGGACGATGAATATGGCTTGATTGGTTACGAACTGGCGAAAACACTGTCTGCTCACGGAACGGTGAGCAGGGGCGTATGCGAAGTGGATGAACAAAATAATTTAGTTGCCATTAACGAACGGTTGAAAATTTACAGGGAGAATGGAAGTATGGTAGACGAACAGCCGGACGGCACTAAAATACCTATACCGGAAGACGCCAAAGCTTCCATGAATTTTTGGTGTTTTAACCCTTCTTTGTTAAGTTACCTTGAAACGGAATTTCAACTGTTTTTAAATGAAAATATAAATAGTCCGAAAGCGGAGTTTTTAATTCCGGTAACGGCCGATCATTTTATAAAAGAAGGGAAGGGTGTTATTAAAGTCATTCCGACTTCAGCTCATTGGTTTGGAGTAACCTATAAAGAAGATGCTCCTGTAGTAAAAGAAAACCTTCATCAACTGGTGAGTGAAGGTTTGTATCCTAATAGTTTATGGAGCTAAGGTTTAGCTGCCTTTTACCATATACACATAATCAGCAATCTTTTTTACCTGTTGCATCCTATCTAGTCCTTTTAAAGTAGATGCAGCAGGTATTTTTATGTTCAGGTAAGTAGAGTCTTTTTGCAGGGCATCTAAAGCATGATAAATGTATTTGGATTGTGTGGCAAAAACCACACCTTCGGCACTGGTTTGCTTGGCGCTTAATACACCAATCACTTCGCCGTTGCGGTTGAGCACCGGGCCACCGCTGTTGCCGGGGTTGGCAGCTATGGCTATCTGGCAGGTGAGCGTATCGCCATTGTATCCTGTTTTTGCTGCTAAATAACCTTCGCCATATACTACGTCGTTACGCGGAAAACCTAACGTATATACCGATTCTGCAATATCAGCACTGCTGCGCTTTATGCTATAAGGAATAGAAGCCGGCATTTTAAAATCTTCATCGTCAATCTTTAATATAGCCAGGTCACGTTCTTCATCCATAAATACTACTCTGGCATGCATATCCTGCCCATTGGTTTTTTGCACCACTATATTATTGGCGCCTTCAATAATATGTGCATTGGTAACCAGGTAACCTTTTGTATCAATTAAAAACCCGGTACCGCCGGTTTTATAAGCAACAGGCGGCGCTACCATCTTATTTTTTACATTATTAATTTCTTTATCCTGCTGCCTGTTGTGGTTTTTCAAAACATTTATTTCGCGGCTCAGTTCTTTTATTTCCTTAACAGGTTTGGATGGAGATACTGACCATACCAGGGCGCTAAACGCCAATGCGGTAATACCGGCTATGGACGCGGCTATGGCTGTGGTTCTTTTATAACGGTTAAATAAATAAACCACCTTGGCTTTTCCTGATAATTTGGGTGATTGTATTAAGCCTTTTTGTGCAAGATCAATATGCACATTATTTAAAACCCTTTTTAACTTCTTGTTTTTGTCCAGGCTGTCCAGTTGATGAATCAGCAGGGTATGTTCCACTACCATCTGGTCTACATCCGGATTGGTTTTTCGAAGTTGCTCAAAATTCACCCGTTCATCCGGCGTCATCTCACCGCTGATGTAGCGTTCAATGGTATCTAAAAGTTGAAACTCTGGGTTCATTTTACAAAGAGTCGTTTTTATATTGCGTAAAAAATAATTTCTTTAATCGTGTAAGACATTTGTACTTCTGTGTTTTGGCATTATCGGCATTAGTATAACCAAAATTGTAAGCAATTTCCTGCATCGTTTTCTTTTGCATGTAAAAAGCTTCCAGCAGGCTTTTGCAGGGTTCGCCAATCTGTTGTATTGCCTGGTCCATTGTTTTAAACTCCATATCCCGCTGCTCGTGCTCCTCTATATCATCCTCCACTACTATACTCAGGTCTTCATGATGATCGGAAAGCGGAAACCGGCTTTGTTGCTGGGCTAGTTTCTTTAACCACAATCTTCTGCTTACAGAATAAATGTAAGTTTTCAATTGACAGTTTAGTTCAAAACCTCCGGATTTAACTTTTTCGTACAATACCACTATTGCTTCCTGAAATATGTCTTTCGCATCATCCGTAGTACCGCTGTTATTTACTATCAGCGATTGAACCAGGTTATAATTTTCTTTATAAATGGTTTCTATAGCCTTGCTGTCACTTTTTGCTAAACCTTCCAATAAGAGTGTCTCTTGTGTCTCTGGTTTCAACTTGCCATTATTTAATACAGGTATTTAAAAATAGTAACCCGTATAACGGTTAAAAATTTTTTTTTCTTACAAAGGTTACCTTTTTTGAAATAACGTATTAACTGTTGAAATTAATAATTCACAACAAAAACGAAGTACATGAAAAAGTTATTTGCAATTTTAGCCATCGCAGGTTCTCTTGCTGCTTGTAACAACAGCGCAGATTCTACATCTGAAAAGAAAGATTCAATTGATTCTGTGACCAGCGAAAGAAAAGATATGGTTGATTCAACAACAGATGCTAAGAAAAATATGGCTGATTCTACTGCAGATGCCACAAAAAATAAAATGGACTCTTCAGCTGATGCTAAGAAGGCTACATTGAATAAAGTGGATTCTATGAATAAAGAAGCTTCTAAGCATAAGCATTAATATTTGCTTTGGGGCTAAATCTATCAGTAAGCACAATTGCAGCGCTTAACGGTACTGCAGGCGACTATACTAAAAAAGCATTAAACTTTTATTTTAATATTTTACTAACTCAAAAACATCTCATGAAAAAATTATTGGCAGTTTTAGCCATTGCAGGTGCATTAACATCTTGCGGCAACAGTGGTAACACTAATAGTACTGGTACTGATTCAGCTACAACTACTACCGTTACTACCGATTCGGCTACTACCGTATCTCCGGCTACTATGGATAGCTCTTCTAATAAAATGATGACTACTGATTCAAGCAAATAATCAGTTCCATCAGATTACTTGCCTGTAATTAATTATAGAAAGAGCAAACTTTTTATTCATATGGCAAGCAATCGTTAGCGCCCCTTGTTTCTACTTGGGGCTTTTCATTTTTTATTTCCTTCTAAATTTATGGGTAATGCAATACACTGTTTTACCTTTGCACAAATTTTCATATGAATACGTTTGAAGAACTAGGGCTGCACGATAATATATTAAAAGCAGTACAAGAGCTTGGCTTTACCAAACCTACACCTATACAAGCAGAGGCAATACCTGTATTGCTGTCAGGCACTAAAGACCTAATAGGTCTTGCACAAACCGGAACCGGTAAAACCGCTGCCTTTGGCCTACCCTTGCTTCATTTAATTGATGCTACTCAAAAATATCCGCAAGCGCTGATTATTTGCCCTACACGGGAGTTGTGTTTGCAAATTGTAAACGAGATCAACATATTTAAAAAATATATTTCTGCTGTTCATATTGTGGCAGTATATGGCGGCTCTTCCATATCAACTCAAATACGGGATATAAAAAGAGGCGTACAGATAGTAGTAGCTACTCCGGGCCGTTTGATAGATTTAATAGAACGTAAAGCCATTAACCTGGAGCAAATAAAATATTTGATACTAGACGAAGCAGATGAAATGCTGAATATGGGCTTTCAGGATGATATTGAATTTATTTTACAAAATACGCCCAAGCGGGATAGTACCTGGCTGTTTAGTGCCACAATGCCGCCGGAAATAAGAAGAGTGAGCAGTCGCTATATGCAAAAGCCGGTGGAGATCACCGTAGGAAAGGTAAATACGGCTAATAAAAATGTAGACCATCAATATTTTGTAACCAACGCCCAGCATCGCTACGAAGCACTGAAACGTTTGATAGATTTTAACCCCGGTATGTACGGACTTATTTTTACCCGTACCAAAATAGATGCACAGGAAATATCGGAAAAACTTACACGTGAAGGGTATGATATTGAGCCTTTGCACGGTGATTTGACGCAGGCACAACGCGATAAAGTGATGGGTGAGTTTCGCGAAAAAGCAATACAGTTATTGATTGCTACCGATGTGGCAGCACGGGGTATTGATGTGCAGGGCATCACCCATGTTATTAACTACGAATTGCCTGATGATGTAGAAGTATATACGCACCGTAGTGGTCGTACCGGAAGAGCCGGAAAAACCGGTGTATGCATGTCCATAGTACATATGCGGGAAATAGGAAAACTGCGCCAGATTGAACGTATCGTGCAGGTGCCTTTTCATAAACTAGAAATCCCATCGGGTAAGGATGTATGCCGCAAACAGTTTTATTACTTTATGGACAAATTGCTGCAGACCGATATCAGCCATGGCGACTATGCAACCTATTTGCCAATGCTGCAGGAAAAGTTTGCTGATGTAAGTAAGGATGAAGTATTACAGCGGGTGGCTGCTATGGAATTTGATCGGTTTTTAAAATATTACGAAAACGCAGAAGATCTGAATTTACGGGAACGCAGCCGCGACTCAAGAGAAAGGATAAGTGCTACCCGCAGCGAAGACGGTGGCAGAAGGCGTGAAGTAAGGGGAAGAGAATATAGCGGTAGCGGAAGTGGTAATTACAGTAGGCTTTTTATAAATCTGGGAACGAAAGATGGGTTTTACAAAGCCAGTTTCTTACAGTTTATTTTAGATTTAAGTGATCTGAAAAAAGAAGTATTGGGCCGGGTAGATATGAAGGAAATGAATAGCTGGATTGAAATTGACCCAAGTGCAGCCAACCAGATGATTCAGGCCATTGATGGCAAAAAATACAAAGGCAGAAGAATACGGATGAATGACGCTAATAGCAGGTAAAGGAAAGTGTCGTCTTGTAGTATTATACGACACTTTCTATTCCAATCTTTTTGAATGACAGTTTGCAATATATTTGCTTAATAGCATTAGCTCAGATTTGTGCTTTGATGACATTGTAATACTATAATTATTCTTTGTTCTTACGGAGCGATTGCTTTATCAGGCTTAGTATATAATCAATGTCTTCAAGGTCAGCTAACTTAATTTCATATGAGCCGTTACCCCAATGTCCAACATTAGAAACGTCTCTGGAAACTTTCTTTTCATCCAGCAAGTCACCACTCTTAAGGTTTAAGTAGATTTTCAACCCTTTGCCTTGTAATACAACGTCACAAAAAAAGTTGTTATCTACTTTGAAACCTATAGTTTGCTTTTTGGGTTGTATCGTGATATTATCATCAATATTCAACAATCTATCTTTAAGAAGTTCGTATAATTCACGCGTTTCAAAGTCAACCTTTTGCAAATGATCTTGTTCTGTATAAACTTTTACTTCTTTACTTACTGCTTCAATAGTATCATCTTTCCGAGAGATAGTATTAATACTCTCTTTAACGGAAGCTTTTTGTATTTGTTCATAGGAGATAGTGTTGTTTTCAAATTTTTTAACTTCCCAAAGTTCAATAGGTAAATCCTTAAAATTGATGGCTTCACGTTGATATGTTGTACAAAGGGGCGAAACAAAAATAACTTTAGACTGTGCCCAATCAACATCTGTTCGCTTGAGACTTTGATTTTGACTTTCATTAAATTCTAAAATAAAATCAGCTTTATTGTTAAGCATTAAAGATAAGTAGGCATAGCCCTGGTCGATAACGCTGAAAGTCTTATCTCGTTTAAATTCAATAATTACAAATGCTTTTGCTTCCGGGTCAAAAGCTAATGTGTCAATACGAAAATTGTTTAATGAAAATTCTGAACGAATGAAGTTAAGACGCAGTATTGTCCACAAGTTTTGTTCTGTCACCTGTTGAATCTCTCTTTCAAGCTTAAATGAAGTTTCCTTTATAAATTCTAATCGTTGTGCTATTTTAAATAGTGGCATAATGAGTTTATCTGTAATGGCAGTTAGTTTTTAAAGATATATGTCTTTTCATCCTATACAAAAATTAGCAATAATTAATTTCAGATAAAATCAACATTTAAGTGACGATTTTATTTTTATTAAAAATAGAGCAGGCCAGTAGAAGCATAAATTTCCAACTTCAATATTTGTGCAATTCATCAAATGCTCTCAAACCATCCCGCTGCAACAATCCTCACTCAATCATTCTTCCTTCTTTACCTTTGCCCGATGGCTAACGATTTATTTCAGTCTCCTGATTATTTTTTAGTGGATGATTTATTTACCGACGAGCAAAAGCTGGTACGGGAAACCATCCGGAACTATGTAAAAAAAGAGATATCGCCTATAATAGAAGACTATGCACAGCGGGCTGAGTTTCCAGAACAAATAGTAAAACAGTTAGGAGAGCTGGGCTGCTTTGGACCTACCATTCCGCAGCAATATGGCGGTGGCGGACTGGATTATATCAGCTATGGATTAATGATGCAGGAACTGGAGCGTGGCGATAGTGGCGTTCGTTCTACGGCCTCTGTACAAGGTTCGCTGGTGATGTATCCAATCTATGCTTATGGTAATGAAGAACAACGGCACAAATATTTACCAAAGCTGGCAAGCGGCGAGTGGTTGGGTTGTTTTGGACTTACCGAACCCGACCATGGCAGCAACCCTGCCGGTATGCTCACTAATTTTAAAGATGCAGGAGACCACGTAGTATTGAACGGCAGTAAGATGTGGATATCAAATGCTCCTTACTCGCAGGTAGCGGTAGTATGGGCTAAAGATGAAAACGGCGAAATAAAAGGATTGATTGTGGAGCGGGGCATGGAAGGATTTACCACGCCAACCACGCATGGCAAGTGGAGCCTGCGGGCTTCTGCAACCGGCGAACTGGTTTTTGATAATGTAAAAGTGCCGAAAGAAAACATATTGCCAAATGTAAAAGGAATGAAAGGGCCGCTGGGCTGTTTAACCAAAGCACGATATGGTATTGCCTGGGGAAGCATAGGAGCAGCAATGGATTGCTATGATACGGCCTTGCGCTACAGCAAAGAACGCATTCAGTTTGATAAACCAATTGGCGCATTTCAGTTGCAGCAAAAGAAACTGGCAGAAATGATCACGGAAATTACTAAGGCTCAGCTACTCAACTGGCGTTTAGGAGTATTGATGAATGAAGGTAAAGCTACGCCGCAACAGGTAAGTATGGCCAAGCGCAATGGTTGCGAAGTAGCGACGCATATTGTACGCTCTGCCCGCCAAATGCTGGGTGGTATGGGCATTACAGGCGAGTATTCGTTAATGCGCCATATGATGAACCTGGAAAGTGTTATCACCTACGAAGGCACACATGATATTCATTTGCTGATAACCGGGATGGATGTAACCGGCTATAATGCATTTAAATAAAATCGCGGGTATTTCTTTTAATTGCCTGAAACCATTCGCTGCAATTATCATACTTTGGCACCAAAACTTCAACCTGATTTTTGAAAGAATTAGAAAGTTATGCGTATTTATTTGATTGGTTTTATGGGTTGTGGAAAAACGTACTGGAGCAAAATTCTCAGTAAAAAACTAACTATACCTTTTTTTGATTTGGATGAAAAAATAACGGAACAGGCCGGAAAATCAATTACAGCTATTTTTCGCGAAGACGGAGAAGAGTATTTCAGGCAAATTGAAAAAGAAACACTATATATATTGACGGAAAGCCACGACACTTTTGTGATGGCCTGCGGTGGAGGCACGCCTTGTTATTTTAATAATATTGACTACCTGAATAAAAATGGCACTACAGTCTGGATCAATTGTTCTGTAGATTGCCTGCACACAAGGCTAGTTAAGGAAAAAGAAAAGCGTCCTTTAATAAGAAATTTATCCGACGATGAATTAAAAGCTTTTATTGTTAAAAAAATTGGCGACCGGCGTATTTATTACCAGCAGGCGGCCGTTACGTTAAATGAAGATCAGCAAACCTTGACCGATCTTTTAACCAAAGTATTTGAAGCATAAATTAAAGCTATGTATAAAATGTATTTAGTATTGGGCGTATTATTGGCAGGGCTATCAGTGATATTAGGAGCTTTTGGTGCGCATGGTTTAAAGCAAATTGTTCAACCGGATACTTTAAACTCCTATCAAACCGGAGTGCATTACCAAATGTATCATGCGCTTGCATTGATACTATTGGGCATTTTATACGAAAGGTTTCCCAACCATTTCACAAGCCTGGCTGGTGTTTTTTTTATTGGCGGCACCATATTGTTTTCGGGTTCGCTTTACCTCATTACTTCTCTAAAGGCAATGAACAAGGTGATTGCACCGGGCATCGGTATCCTTACACCTATAGGCGGTTTGCTGTTAATAGGCGGTTGGCTTCTATTGCTGGTTGGGCTTTTAAAAAAATAATTTACTTTCTCTCCCCCGGCTTTACTACGTTTCCTGTGTTGCAATTATTATCTTTGTTTTATGGCTAACAAGCTAAAAAAATCCATTGCACCTGAGGTTATTGTAAAAACTGAAAAACCCGAAACTGCTAAAAAGCCGGTATCAGAAAAACAAAAGAATAGTGCTGAAAAGCCTAAACCACCGGTACCGCAAAAGTTTAAAAATGATCGTCAGGAGAAAGTTGATTTAAAAAAATTAGCTAAGGACGAGCGTACGCACAAAATTATTGGAACGGTTTGTTTGCTCATTTCTATATTCCTCTTCATTGCCTTTGTTTCTTATTTTTTTACCTGGGAGGAAGACCAGTCGCAGGTATGGAACCGGGGCATTGGCTTTTTACTCGATAACAATTCCAAGGTTAATAATCTGTTAGGCCGGCTGGGTGCATACAGTTCGCACTTATTTATTTATAAAGGTTTCGGACTGGCGTCTTTTCTGTTTTGCACTTTTTTCTTTGTAGTAGGAATTAATAAATTATTTGACAGAAAAGTTTTTTCTATCTGGAGAAATCTCCGGTATGTTACAATTGGTTTGCTGATTCTTTCCGTTTCACTTGCATTTCTTTTTTCCGGTGCTTCTTTTCTATATGGCGGCAGGGTAGGGGAGATGATCAGCAATTGGTTGCGGAATTTTTTAGGTACGGCTGGAACGGCTTGCCTGCTTTTAGTGGTAGCGGTAAGTTATTTAATATGGCAATTTAACCCCACGTTTAAGCTGCCCGAAAGAACAGAAAAACCACTCTTTGATGATGCGGTTGAGGAAGAAGCTAGTAGTAATGAGACGGTAGTACCAATTGTAGAAAATGAGGTGATGCCTGTAGATATCAATGGTAAAATCAACTCCGTAAAAGGTGATGGCAGCATGATATTGAACCAGGCTATCGAGCCGGATAATCCGGAAAAATATAAAATGGTTGAAAAGGAAGAAAGTGATTTTCCTTTTGAAATTACAACTGATACGCCGGTAGAAAAAGAGGTAATTGATGAAATACTGCACCGCAACGATTTGGAGGAAACTCATACGGCACCTCTGATTATAGTTGAACCGCTCCATACTGAAGAACCAAAAGAGCAGGATATTGAACCGGCGGAGCCACAGAAGTCTGCATTGCAATTTCCTGCCAGTAATTTGGAACTGGAAATTAAAACCCTAGAAGTTACACCAACTGAAGAAAAGCCGGTGGAAGGAAAAACTTATGCCGACCTGCCGCCATATGAACCTACACTAGACCTGCGGGATTATAAACGCCCCACACCAGAACTATTGGAAGAACACGGCAGCGAAAAAATTGTGCAGGACCCTGCAGAACTGGAAGCCAACAAAAACCAGATCATTAATACCCTTAAGAACTACGATATTGCTATTCAAAAAATAAGTGCTACGGTAGGCCCTACAGTAACGCTTTATGAAATAGTTCCCGCCCCCGGTGTTCGTATATCCCGCATCAAAAACCTGGAAGATGATATTGCGCTCAGCCTTGCTGCGCTTGGCATCCGCATTATTGCGCCCATACCCGGTAAAGGAACAATTGGTATTGAAGTGCCAAACGTAAAGAAAACAATAGTAAGCATGAAAACCATGCTGAAGTCCGATAAGTTTTTAAATAATAGCTATAGCCTGCCCATCGCCATCGGTAAAAAAATTGACAACGATAACTTTATTGTAGACCTGGCTGGGATGCCGCACTTATTGATGGCAGGAGCTACGGGCCAGGGTAAATCAGTGGGATTGAATGCTATATTGGTTTCCTTGCTATATAGAAAGCACCCTTCCGAATTGAAGTTTGTATTGATTGATCCAAAGAAAGTAGAGCTTAGTGTATACCGCCATATTGAAAACCATTTTTTGGCCAAATTACCCGGCGAAGAAGAATCCATCATTACCGATACTAAAAAGGTAATCAGTACGCTCAATGCGCTGTGTATTGAGATGGATAACCGCTATGACTTATTGAAAGAAGCGGGCGCCAGGAATATCAAAGAGTATAATGATAAGTTTACCAAGCGGAGATTAAATCCACAAAAAGGCCATCAGTACCTCCCATTCATAGTATTAGTAATAGACGAGTTTGCCGACTTAATTATGACAGCAGGTAAAGAAGTGGAAATGCCTATTGCCCGGCTGGCGCAGTTAGCCCGTGCTATTGGCATTCACCTCATTATTGCTACACAACGTCCCTCAGTTAATATTATTACCGGAACTATCAAGGCCAACTTTCCTAGCCGTATAGCGTTTAAAGTGTCTTCTAAGATTGACTCCCGTACCATATTAGATGCCGGCGGCGCAGAACAGTTGATAGGTAAAGGTGATATGCTTATCTCTCATAATGGAGAAATTGTGCGCCTGCAATGCGCATTTGTAGACACGCCGGAAGTTGAAAAAGTTGTAGAGTATATTTCAGACCAGCGGGGATATCCGCAACCATTTTTATTGCCGGAATATGTAGATGAAAAAGAACTGGAAAGTAAGGATTTTGATGCCTCCGACCGGGATGCCCTTTTTGAAGATGCGGCCCGTTTGATTGTCCAAAACCAGGTGGGTTCCACCTCATTGATACAAAGACGAATGAAACTGGGATATAATCGTGCAGGAAGATTGATGGACCAGTTGGAAGCAGCAGGAGTAGTAGGTCCTAACCAGGGAAGTAAAGCCCGCGAAGTAATTATAAAAACAGAAGCCGAACTTTTAGAATATCTTCAAACTCTAACCTAGTGTTAAGAAAGCCAGCCAATTAAGCTTGTTGGTATAATCATTGTCAAATACCCTAATAGCAATATTATATTTGCGCTGTTTCTCAGAAAACTACCATACATGAAAAAAATCAGTACGCTTCTTATTTTTGCTTCGCTGGCTTTATTTGCTCATTCCCAAACAAAAAGCGACCCGGATGCGAAAACTATTTTAGATGGTGTAAGTGCTAAATTTAAAAGTTTTAAATCGCCACAAGCACATTTTACCTACCGTGTAGAAAATGGAGCCGGCAAAGTACTATCCTCTAAGGAGGGTGTTGTAACTATGAAAGGCAATAAATATCATGTACTATTAGGAGGCCAGGAAATTTTCTCTGATGGTAGTACGGTATGGACGTATGATAAAGGTGCCAATGAAGTAACCATTACCAAACTCGATGGCGGCGCCAATGCATTAACTCCCCAAAAACTGTTCAGTAATTTTTACGATAAAGATTTTTTATATAAACTAAACGGCGAATCGAAGAAGGACGGCAAAACGGTTCAGGAAATTGAAATGACGCCGGTAGATAAAAGCCGTCCGTTTCATAAAGTATATGTGTTGGTAGATAAGGCTTCCAGGCAATTGTACAGCACAACCGTATTAGAAAAAAATGGTA
>JAICHT010000043.1 GCA_025924755.1 Chitinophagaceae bacterium
AAGCAAAAGGTAAAATCTGAAAAGATTCTTTTTCTACCGGTAGGATTACCAGGAATATACTGGGGACACCGGTAAATCTCAATTGGATTGTTCAGGTTAGATAATAAGAGCCTCCATTCTTTTTTATACCAGTTAGCTTGTTTAGCATATGGCTCCTGTATTTTCCAGTATGGATAATAAGGGAAAGAAGTAACAACGGTACAATCATATCCGTGATCTGCAAGCGAATCTATCATTTCTCCATTGTATTTACCAATACCTGTTAATTCGGGATAAAAGTTCCCTCCAATAAATAATATTCTTTTTGATTGCATATGGAACATCATTTAAGGATTATAAAAGTTATAATTACTAAGGAGTATAAAAATGCAAGCACCGCATTTGGCAGGAGTATAAATTTATTCTAAGCTTTACATCAGGGCTTAATAGATCTTTAAGTAATAACGTTTCAGGCTACCTGTATATGTATCTTGTTCATTCCGAAACCAGACAATGGTATAAGGATGATGATATTCGATGGAAAATGAGTGGAGATTAGTAAAGGCAAGTAGAACTTACATGAGAACTATACCCAACGTAATGCTTTACTTATCAGATGGAACGTTATATATTACTTGAATAATAGTGCTGATGAAGCCCTGCTCCGTTCAGCAACTTTACCAGGGCTACTATGCTAACTGATAAGATGAACTATTGATCACCGGCACCCTATATTCGGCCATTACTTCTACATTTGACCGCTGTACTTCCGCACACATAAGATAGCCAAGTGAAGGCAGAACCACTTTAATGGTATTGCTTTTAACTTCAACCACATTCCCTTCATAATCCATCAAAGGCCCGCTCAGCACCCGAACTACATCGTTTACATTTACTGCGGTCTTTTCAAGCTGTATGCTTTTGTGCTCATCTAAAAAGTCTTTTATCGCTTGTATTTCCTGGTCCTTAATGACGGCCGGTTTATTCAACCAAAGCACTAAATTAATGACCCCGGGCACCTGTTTTAATTCTGTAAATTGCTTTTCGTGAACGTGAACAAAAACGTATGAAGTGAACAGCGGTTCGTAGACCTTCTTTTTACGATCGCTCCATTGCCGAACCACTAAATTTAAGGGGCAGTAATTGTCTATTTTTCTTTTAGTTAAAAGTTCAGCAACTTTTTTCTCCCAGCGGGATTTTGTGTATACTGCTAGCCATCTTGCTTCCATAATAAGTGAGGTTGTTTTGGTATCTGCAATTTTTGCATGGCTTTGCCATGCTTAATTACAAAATGTAATTTGCTAACGTGTCAAACTTTAATATTCAAAGGCGGTTAAGTAGCGCTTTATAAACCTGCATTACTTCTTTTGGTGTAAGACTGGTCCTGGTACAGTTTATCATATCCATATCCATATCCATATCCGTATCCTTTTTCGGTAAAGCCCCTGGACTTAACACCATTGAAAACAATGGCAAGATTTTTAAGTGCTTTTATTTTATTGCTTTCGTCTAATAATTGAACGGTTGTTTTAGGAGTAAATCCGTGTCGTATCACAAATAATACCGCATCACAATATTGTGATAATACATAGGCATCAGTTACGGGCTCTATGGGTGAAGTGTCTACAATAATATAATCAAACATTTCCTCCAGGCTACTGAATAACAATTCAAGTTTTCCATTCAATAAAAGCTCCGTAGGATTTGCGTTTCCTTTTCCGGAAGGCACTACAAAGAGTTGCCCATAGCTTGTTTGCTTGATCACTTCAAATGTTTCCGCATCCCCTTCCAGGTATTCTGCAGCTCCTTTAGATGAGCGTAATCCAAATATTTCAGTAATTTTTGGGTTGCGCAAATCCAGGTCAATCAGCATAACTTTCTTTCCGGCTAATGCCAGGCTTAAGGCAAGGTTAGCACACACAAAGCTTTTGCCTTCGCCGGATATGCTGGAAGTAACCAATAATTTTATCTTATTTGCTTTTTTTCCATGCAGCCCTATTGCAGCTCTTAATTGCCTGAATTGTTCGGCAATAAAAACATACTTCGGATTATTTACAACAAGAGAAAGCTTTTCATTTACTTTAGTGATTTCTGCTACAATGGGTACAGTGGTAAAGCTTTCAATTTCTGAACGAAATAATATTTTTGTATTTCCATAATCCTTAACAGTTATGGCAGCAATACTTAACAATATTCCAAGCCCGATAGCCAGTAAATAAATGATACTCTGGCTGGGACCATTGGGGATGGCATAAGCTTCCGCGGAATCAATAACTTTATTGTCTGCAATAGAAGATGATAATGAGAGCGCCGTCTCTTCTCTTTTTTGAAGTAAATACGTATATACGCTACTTTTAATTCCCTGCCGCCTGCTAAAATCCAGTAAGTTTTTTTCTTGCTGCGGTATCTTACTTAATACCGAATTGTAGGTATTATTGGATGTATTGATTTTTCTGATGCTGGCTTGCAAGCTTGCTCTTTGATTTTGGATGATTTCTAAAATACTCGGTCTGATCTGCTCGATCTCACTCTTTATCGTTATCAGCGCAGGATTGTTTTCCGCTGATGTTTTTCTCAGCTTTTCATATTGAACTTCCGCATCATAAAGCTTTTGCAACAATTCGGTTAGCAATGGATCCTGTATGCCCAGGGTAGCCGGTACAAGCCCGTTCTTTTTATCTTTATACATTACATACCTTTCTACCTGGTCCAGCACAGCCAGTTGTATATTGATACTGGCTACCTTTTGATCATTGGCGCTTACGTTTTCCAAAAATATTTTGCCCTGCGAACTTAGGTCCACTATACCTCTTTCGGTTTTATAACCTTCGATCTTTTTTTCAAGTGAGTCCAGGTCATTTTCAACATATTTGATGCGATCCTGTAAAAAAGCAAGTGTATTGATGGCAAGCGCATTTTTATCTGCTATAGAACTCTTACCATATGCTTCTGTCAACGAGTTCAAAATGTCTTCGGCCCTTCGGGAAACATTATCTTTTATGCTTAGCAACACTACCGAAGCATCCCTGTCCACCGGGCTGATATTTAAACTGGACAGGTATACGTTCACCATACTCCTGGGCTTAATCAAACTAAAATACAGTGGATTACCTGTACTACTCTCCTGCCGGTCATTCTTGCTGAACATTAAAGTACCATACAGCGTAGTGGACCATACATCCAACGGGTAAACATGGTTATCTACTTTAACGGTATGATCCTTTTCATTGTAAGAAAAACTTACCTTATCCTGCTCCGTCAATTTATCCGGATCTTTTACTTTAATTATGATGGGTGAAGTACTGTAGGCTGAAAGTTGTTTGATACGACTTTCTTCAAAAACAGGTGCATATAATTGTAGTTTTTCAACTACCTCTTTCATTAAATTTTTTGAGTTAAGGATTTCTATTTCATTTTTTAAGTTCTTGTTAGACGGTGTAAAGCTTAGCGATTCTGATGCCTTTGCATCACCGGCACCCTGCTTATCCTCTTTTATTAATAAGGTGGTTGTGGCTTCATACATTGGCGGGAGAAGGTGTATATAATACCAGGCTATTGCGCAGCTTGCCAGTACCAGCGAAACAAACAAAGGCCAGTATGGCAAGTAACGGAACATCAGCAAGTTCAAAAGGCCGCTCTTTTTGTTTATTGTGTATGAATTTTCTGCCATTACTTTTCTTTTAACTGGTTAGCTATTTAACAACGCGATCTATTATCAGGAGCAATATGGATATACTGCTAATAACCACCGGAAATATCTGGTTAAACCTGCTGTTACTTTCAATCTTGATCTTGTTCGGCTCCACGTATATAATGTCGTTTGACTGGAGATTATAATAGGGTGATGTAAAAAGGTCAGAAGAACTCAGGCTTAATCTTTTAATAATTTTACGACCTTCTTCTTCCCGGATCAGCATTATATTATCCCGCTTGGCTGACATTGTTAAATCGCCGGCTAAACTGATAGCCTGCAACAAATTAATCTTTTCGCTAGGCACTGATATTGCTGATGGGTGTCCTACTTCTCCCAGTACAAAAACTTTGTAGTTAAGATACCGTACATCAACCGTTGGATTAAGTAAAAGCTTTTGATCAACTAAACTTTTTAAAATAGTCTCCTGCAACGTTTTCTTTGTGATCCCGGCTGCCTTAATGGTTCCCAGTAATGGAAACTGAATATTGCCTTCCTGATTTACCAGATAACCGGCCGCCGCCGAAGCGGCCATATTAGATGCATTGAATACGGTTGTCAGTTCGGGATTAGGGCTACTGACTATAATACTTAATAAATCATTTTTTTGTATTACAGGTTCCGCATTATTTACATTAACGAGTATTGTTGAATCCTGTATATTATTAAAATAAATTACAGATTTTACGTTAGCACAGGAAATAAGGAACGGTATCAAGCAACAGCTTAATAGAGCATAGAAGAACGATTTTATCATTGATAGTAAGTGGTCTTTAAGGGCAGTTAATATAAATGCGGTTTGCAGCCAAACAATTTATAACGGTCTTATGCTAATTATAAGAGTTGAAATCTCATATCTCTTTATAATTATGCTTACAGATGTGAGGCCATGATGTAACTCACTTTACGATATCATCATTCAAACATCTGTACAAAATAAGGCTTCGCCTTTCCAAGTTACACTTGTGTATTTTCTAGTTAGTTTTTATTTGTATGTCCAGAGAAATACCTATTGCTTTAGCCGTTCTATTTTGTATAGCCTGTAGTCCTTAGCCGTTTTAATTCGCCAAACGTTTTTTCTAGTAAAGGTTAATTATGTCATACATTTTACCAATCATATGACAATCAAATCGTAGGATATCTTTCGCAGGGTTAGTATCTATAGCTAAATTATATGCAAATAGTTATTATTTTTTGCCCAAGTTTGCCCATATCTTTTTATTTATTTTCCCTAATTATTATCTACAGGTGCATATGTATTCTGCCAAATAGACCTGAGGGCCACAAAGCCTGTTTCCGCTATCAAATGCCGTATCTGCATTTCATCTTCGTTATTATTCCGGAGAAACTGCTTATTGGATAAATATAAAATATTCAGGTATTGCCTGGATAGAAATGAATACTTATACGGGTTGATATCCTGTAAAATTTCGTACGCTTTCAACTTCTTTCCGGTATGGGCAAATACTATTGATTTTAAAAGGCTGACATTTTCATATAAAGCCACATCTATGTAAGAAGGAATATTTGTTTTTACATTTTTAAGAACTTCATCTATATAAAACAAGGCTTCCTCGTACTGGGAGGTTAATATCAGTGCTTCTGCTATAATAACTTCAAAGCAGTTCAGGCCAGTGTTATCTTCCTTCGATCGCAACATTGAAAGGTAAAACCGCCTTGCTTCTACAATTATCGCCTCTATACCTACTCCAAATACATGGGCATAATATAACTGCGTTGCAAAATAGCGGGCATTTACCGGGTGAGATATGGATTCATCCACGCCACACTCCATTACTTTTTCACTGTGCTTTTCAACACCTTCATAATCCTGTATCAGCCAGGCACGAAAACAAAGTAAGGAGTGACCGAACAACTGAGCCTCCCTTGTTTTCTTTTCGTTCAGGTAATAGTGTAAACCCGATCCATAGTAAGAATTGAGCTTATCAATAAATATAAACTGCTCAAAATAAAAGCTTTGCCCGTTTTTAGTTTTAGCTATTTCTCTTTGAAAACGATCTATTATAGAAGGGTAATGTTCCAAATGAAGAATGGTTTGCTGTACCAGGCTTAAATAAGTAAGGTCTGTTTTTTTGCAAACTTCAATTTGCTTAAAAAACAACGTTAAATAGCTCAGAACTATATGATCTTGCGTTTGATTTGCTGCTATTTCGTTGGGCCGCTTAACTATCACAAAATCATCAAAAGAAGAATACCCGCAATAATTGCACAATGTATTTAAAGTAAAAGAGGAAGGCTGGCTGGTAGATTTCATTAGGTTGAAATAACGCCGCACCGTGTTGAAGCTTATTTTAATACCACAGGTTTGCAATATAGCCTCACATAGATTTTGACAATCTGCTGAAGACAATATCCTTCTTCCAAATATCTTTTCAACCTCACTTTTCAGTAAGTTTATATGGTCTGGCTTCATCCTTTAAGAGTTAATGTTGGTATAAAGCAGCTTCATAAGGGTACTGCTTTGTGGCCATTAAAAGGATAGAAGAAAATCAGAAGTAAATTAGTTCGCTTTATTGCGGATATTGAATGATGGTATTGATTCTAACTAACCAGGGTTTGTATTACATACAACCTGATTTCTCTGTAGGGTAAACTTTGCGGATAAATAAAAAACTTATTTATCAGTGGATTCAATATGCATCCTGCATATATAACATTCTTCAAAAACATTCCTGCTTAACTAGTGCAGGACGCTTACTTCATTAAAGTTATAAAAAAATATCATGTAAAGTAAATCTGTTTATATTTTATTATACTAATCCATCTACATAAAGCAACTTATGAGGCAATGCCCGTTTATACGTGTAATTGCCTGGTAAAATTCTGAAAGCCGGATGAAACCCATCAGCGAAGAACAAAAAATAAATTGTAACTTAATATAAAATATTCTTATATGAACATCCCACAAAGAATCAGCTACTGGAACCGTGACCACCCCTATCTTTTACAAACCATTTTACGAACCATACTAGGGCTGGTATTGCTTCAAAAAGGGATTGGTTTTCTAAGCAATTCCGAACAACTTAAAACCCTTATCCTGCAAAGCCATTTTCAGGCGTGGACCACTTTTTTAGTATCATATATTGTATTTGCGCACCTGCTAGGCGGCACCTTTATCATCATTGGTTTACTAACCAGGGCTGCCATACTGCTGCAACTTCCTGTTTTAATAGGTGCTACATTTTTTATTAATCCTGCCCAGGGGGCCTTCGCATTAAATTTTGAATTCTTCTTATCGCTGGCAGTATTAGCATTGCTTATTTATTTTTTGGTGAAAGGCCCGGGAGAAATAGCAATGGACGCTTATTTGAAAAAGCATTTATTATAGCAATTAAAATTTCACTACAGCATCTTTCCTCTCTCTATGGATATTGAAACCAAGAAGCAGCTTTAAAACCAAATGTTATTAGGTTGAGTTAAATTTTCATTAACATCCTGTTAACGTCACATTAACAACCCTAGTCTGCTACTTCCGTATAAACAATTACAGGACATTCTACTACTTATGAATAAGCCTGTAAACTTTCTTCGGCAATGTAATTTCTAAAACCATCTAAATTAATTTATTATGAAAAAGAAACTGCTTACGATTTTTAATCCTTTCATTATACCCACTTCGCTCCTTTTCTTTATTTCAATATTTGTTTTATCTGGCTGCCAAAAAGTACAGGATGAATTAATGCATCTTAAAGACGAACATGCACCAAAGTTATCGGAAGACTATAAAAAAGTAACCCTGGTAGCTAATACCAGCGGCTATAATGCAGGCAGAATAGATGCCAGCCTGGTAAATGCCTGGGGGCTTACCTTTAGTAGCACGGGTATTGCATGGATATCTGCTAACGGAACCGGCGTGAGCACTGTTTATAAAAAGGATGGCAGCCAGGTATTGGCACCGGTAGCTATTCCATCTCCAAACATGGTAAACGGGGGTACACCAACCGGCGTTGTTTTTAACAGCACATCCGATTTTGTAATACCTGCAAATGGAAATCCCGCCAGGTTTATTTTTGTTGGGGAAGATGGTATCATATCCGCATGGAATGCACCGGGATCTGCTATTACAGTTGCCGACCATTCTAAAACAGGAGCGGTGTACAAAGGGGTGACCTTAGGGAATTTTAATAATGCCAATTATCTATTTGCCGCAAATTTCGGCAGTCATAAAATTGACGTATTTGACAAAGATTTTAAGTTTGTAACCGACCAGCTTTTCCAGGATAAAAACCTTCCTTCGGGCTATGCTCCGTTCAACATTCAAAACATTAATGGTAAGCTGTATGTAGCCTATGCCAAGTTGGGAAGCGGTTTAGATGAAGAACAAGGCGCAGGGTTTGGCTATGTTGATGTGTTTAACGCCAATGGGATACTGCAATACCGGCTTGCATCACAAGGTACTTTAAATGCCCCATGGGGAATGGCCTGGGCTTCTTCTGCATTTATAAATGACAAAGATTGCAACGGCAACGGAGCAATCTTGATAGGCAATTTTGGCGATGGCCGCATAAACGCTTACACAACAAACGGCAAGTTTTTAGGACAACTGATGGAAGAAGGAAAACCTCTTACGATTGAAGGATTATGGGGCATTAGTTTTCAGCCAGGTACCGCCACTGGCGCCGATGCTACCCAACTCTTTTTTGCTGCAGGACCTAATGATGAAAAAGACGGTCTTTTCGGATATATCATGAAAAAATAAATTTTTCAATGCATTAAGATATATAGCAACCGGTACTGTAAGTAAAATAGCCAGTGTACAACCGCTGGCTATTTTTTATTGTTACTTTTCAACTATATTTATTTTCCATAGTAATGCTTTCAGCATTTGCTAATTTATAAAATGTATAATGGACGTTTATATTTAATGAAGCAACAGTTGCACTAAAGTAAACTTCCGTTCGGCCGGATTTGTTAGCAAAGAATGAATACTACACTTTAAAAAATATCTGTTTGCGGTATCCGGTATTTTATGTATAAATTAGAATATGCTTTTGAAAAAAAATCGCTTTTAATATGCCAACAAAAGACCTGTCCAACTTTCATTCGTTAGTATCACGTTTATTTCAATGGCCTGCTACTGCAGAAGCGTGGGAGCAATATAAACTCTCCAAAGAGCAGTTAGAATTTTTTAAGGAATATGGATATGTAAGTAATATTAAACTATTGGAAGAATGGCAGGTAGCGGAACTCAATAAAGAATTGGTGGAACTGATGAACCCGGCACATGAAGGCCACGAATTATTTTACGAATACCATTCCAATGAATCGGTAAATCCGGATACGGTTTTGTTTCATGCTTTAGGTGCCTGGCGCATTACACCTGGCTTCCACGATGTACTATGGAACCCGGCGTTTGTAATGGCTGCAAGCCAGTTATTAGATAATGCACCGGTTCGTTTTTGGCACGACCAGCTTTTTTGTAAACCGGCACATCACGGTGGCGTAGTAGCATGGCACCAGGACTACTCATATTGGACGCGTACCGGGCCACTGCAACACCTTACTTGCTGGGTAGCGCTTGATAATGCTACTAAAGAAAATGGCTGCTTATATTATGTTCCTAAAAGTCATGAATGGGGCTTATTGGATAAGCCGGAGCTTGCCGGTGATATGGAAGGCGTGATGGATTATTTAACAGAAAAACAAAAAGCCGAATTCAACCCCGTTGCTATAGAACTGAAAGCCGGGTATGCTACATTTCATCATCCGCTGATGGTGCACGGTTCTTATCAAAATAAATCTGACATTTCCAGGAGAGCTTTTGTATTGAATGTATTTAAAGATGAAACAAGATCCAATACCGATGAAGTATTATTACAAGGCGTGCCTGTAATACATAAAGATCAAAAAATGGAAGGCCAGTTCTTTCCATTGTTAACTCCGGCAGATTCATCTTTCATAAAAAAATAATTTAGCTGCTATAATTACTTATCTTTTCTTTCAATTAAAGAACTATGAAACGATTTGCCGCTTTTGCCATTTTTCTTTTGCTTTCTTTCTTTTCATTTAGCCAGAACAATCAACCCCGCAATTCATTAATTCCGTTGCCGGTATCGTTGAAAGAAGATAATGGAAACTTTACCCTAAAGAACACCACTGTTATTGAACTTGCTGCAAATAATGAAGATGCAAAACGGGTAGCCGGTTATCTTTCCAATCACTTATCCGGCGCTACCGGATATACTATTCCAGTTAAGGCAATGAGTGCTTCCGGTACTTCCGGCAACATTCTGTTATCTATAGCCAACGACGCATCACTGGGTAGTGAAGGATATCATCTAAATGTAAGTCCGGCAGGAGTTTCCATAACAGCCAATAAGCCTGCAGGTTTGTTTTACGGCATGCAAACCCTGCTTCAATTACTTCCAAAAGAAATAGTGAGTAAGACAGCAGTAAAGAATATATCGTGGACGATACCGGCCGTTAATATTACCGACTATCCGGCTTTTGGATGGAGGGGATTGATGTTGGATGTATCACGTCATTTTTTTACAAAACAGGAAGTGAAAGATTTTATTGACAATATGGTGCAATACAAGTACAACCTTTTGCACCTGCACCTTACGGACGACCAGGGATGGCGTATTGAAATCAAAAGCCTACCAAATCTTACCAAGGTAGGCGCCTGGCGGCCAAAACGCGAAGGAGCCTGGGGCAACACGCAGGCACCTGATTCTACAGAGCCTAAAACCTATGGCGGTTTTTATACGCAGGATGATATTAAAGAACTGGTGCAATATGCCAAAGACCGGTTTGTAAATATTCTGCCGGAAATAGATATACCGGCTCATAGTATGGCGGCAGTGGCTTCTTATCCCGACCTGTCCTGCACACCCGGCACCTATCATGTAAACGCAAGTGAAGAATTTCAGGTATGGGGCCCTAATGGCAATATTTCTTCAATTGACAATACACTCTGCCCGGCTAATGAAAAAGTATATGTTTTTTTAGACAAAGTATTTACAGAAGTAGCCAAACTCTTTCCTTTTGAATACATCCATATGGGTGGCGACGAAGCGGCTAAAAACTTCTGGGAAAAAAGTGATGCGGTAAAAGCGCTGATGCAAAAAGAAGGATTAAAGAATATGGAGGAGGTGCAAAGCTATTTTGTAAAACGGGTAGAAAAAATCATTCAATCGAAAGGTAAAAAGCTAATGGGTTGGGATGAGATACTCGAAGGAGGTTTAGCGCCGTCCGCATCTGTAATGAGTTGGCGCGGTATGAAAGGTGGCATAGAAGCAGCTAAGATGGGACACCATGTGGTAATGGCTCCTCAGGACTTTACTTATGTGGATCTTATGCAGGGCGACCCTTATGTAGAACCGCCTGAATTTGCATCGCTGTTCCTGAACCAGGCATATAAATTTAACCCGGTACCGCAGGGAGTTGATCCTAAATTAATTCTAGGCGGTGAAGCTTGTTTGTGGTCCGAGCATTCTACCAATGTACGGGCTGCAGAATATTTACTATGGCCCAGGGGACTTGCTGTAGCAGAATCCGTATGGTCGCCGCAAGATAAAAAGAACTGGCCCGGCTTTGTCAGTCGTGTGGAGCAACAGTTTGAACGCTTCGATATAGAGAAAATAAAATATGCCCGTAGTATGTACAACCCGGTATTTGCCGCTTCTGTAGATACATCCGGCCAGCTGAAAGTTACATTAACTACCGAAGTTCCCGACCTCGATATTTACTATTCATTTGATGAAACGAACCCCGATGAATTTTACCCAAAATATGAAAAGCCACTGATCGTTCCTAAGGATGCATTGCACGTAAAAGTAATTACCTACAGAAATGGAAAACCTATAGGAAAGCAAATCAATATGCCGATTGACGAATTACAAAAAAGAGCAAAAAAGAAATCATAAATGCGTCTTAATCATCTTACTTATAATCTTCGGGATACAGTAATTGTATGCTGGTAAAATAAAATGATGAAATCCATTCAGGTGCCTTCGTTTGCTGGTTTAAGTATTCATAGTACTATTGATGATATACAGAATGCGTTGCAAAATAGCGAAGCCCATAAAATTGATACAGCGCCATGGCCCGTTTCAACTGAGCATCCGGAAGTTTGTTTTAAAATAGGGTATAATGCCGATTGTATTTTTTTGAAATATCAGGTTACCGAAAAAGAGTTTCGTGTTACCTATAAGCATAGCAACGATCCGGTATATAAAGACAGTTGTGTAGAGTTTTTTATTTCGTTTGCCGATCAAAAGGAATATTACAATTTTGAATTTAATGCTATTGGCACATGCCTGGCAGCATATGGCCAAAGCCGTAGCGACAGAAACTTTTTGCCTGCAAATGCAATAGAAAATATAAAAACTTTTACTTCTTTACAGGCCACGAGCAATAAAGATAATAGAACTGTAACCTGGGAGATTTTACTCATCCTACCGGCAAGTGCATTCGTAGCACATGCGTTCTCTACATTCAATGGCGTGGCCGGCCATTGTAATTTTTATAAGTGTGGTGATGATTTGGAGCAGCCGCATTTTTTATGCTGGAACCCGGTAACGGCACCGGAGCCAGATTTTCATATCCCGGAATCTTTTGGTGCTATCACATTCATTTAAACCAATACAGCCAGTAACTAATATCTATTCAATCATGAATAATATCAACAATATAAACGTCATACATACAATTTTAATATCAGGTTTGCTACCGGTTAAAAATTGTTGATAAAAGTTTGCAAAATTTACAGGATATTGTACACGGTTTTATCAACCTACTACTGCTGGCATGATTTCAAAATTATGACGGTAAAAAATTTAAAATATGAATGCTGCTGCTCCTAAAAAGAATTACGGCCCCATGCTTACTATCGGATCCCTTTTTTTTGTATTTGGCTTTGTAACCTGGGTCAATTCTGTATTGATTCCTTATTTCAAATTAATATGCGGCCTTTCTGTAAAAGAAGCCATGCTGGTAGCCTTTGCCTTTTATATCAGTTATTTTGTTATGGCTTTTCCATCGTCAATAATCCTTAAAAAAACGGGTTACAAAAATGGAATGATGCTAGGCTTGTTTGTGATGGCTGCCGGTGCCTTAGTTTTTGTACCTGCTGCTAGTACCAGGGCTTATGGTATTTTTTTGATTGGGTTATTTATTGAAGCCACCGGGCTCACACTTTTGCAAACTGCGGCCAACCCATATGTAACCATTTTAGGTCCTATTGAAAGCGCTGCATCCCGGATTAGTATTATGGGCGTTTGCAACAAGCTGGCTGGCGCTATAGCACCTTTATTACTGGTGGGTGCCATTGTTAAAAACCCTAATGAAATAGACCAGATAAAAGCGCAGCTGGTTACCATGTCCGCCATTCAAAAAAATGCGGTGCTGGATGAATTGTCGTCACGACTTATTTCTCCCTACATAGTTATCAGCCTCGTATTAATCGGGTTGGGATTGCTGATAAAACTTACCAGCCTGCCCGATATCCATGATCAAAATACTACTACCGGCGCAGGTCTTAAACCGGCAGAAAACAAAAGCCTGTTTCAACACAAACACCTGCTTTTAGGAGCACTGGCCATCTTCTGTGGCGTGAGTGTGGAAGTGCTGGCTGTAGACTCTATCATTAACTATGCACAATACACCGGCTTATCTTTTAGAGAAGCGAAATACTTTGCTACGTACACCTTGCTCATCATGATCATAAGCTATTTTATAGGCATTTTTACTATACCAAAAATCATAACCCAGCGTAAGGCATTAACGATTTCTGCAACTATTGGTATTTTGCTCACGGTATTAGCGATAACTATTAAAGGTCCGACATCTGTATGGTTTATATCCCTGTTAGGATTAGGCAATGCATTACTGTGGCCGTCTATTTGGCCGCTTTCGTTATCCGGCCTTGGAGCCGCTACCAGTAAAGGTTCGGCTTTATTGATTATGGGCGTAGTAGGCGGCGGTTTAGCGCCATTGGCCTATGGTGCTCTTAGTGATGCAGCCAATCCGCAGTTGGCTTACTGGGTTTTGATTCCTTTTTATTTATTTATTCTTTATTTTTCGATATCCGGGTATAAAGCCGGAAAGCCGCGCCTGCAGGCCGCTTTAGCTTAAAATAGAGTTGTGGCTTGCATCTTTTTAGCACCTATTAATTTTTTATAAATGAAAACGGCTATTGCCATTGCAGCGCATCCTGATGATATTGAACTGATGATGGCGGGAACCCTCTTACTGCTTAAAAAAGCGGGATATGACATTCATTATATGAACCTGGCAAGCGGTAATGTAGGCAGCATTGAAAATGACAGCGATACTACCAAAAAGATACGGCTGCAAGAGGCTCAAAAAGCAGCACAGATTTTAGGAGCGCATTTTCATCCGCCTATATGTAATGACCTCGAAATTCTGTATGACCTTTCAACACTTCGCCAATTAGCTGCTGTCATCCGGCAGGTGAAGCCCAGTATTGTTTTAACGCATTCTCCTGAAGATTATATGGAAGATCATACCAATACCTGCCGGCTTGCTGTAACAGCAGCTTTTGCCCGTGGCATGCCTAATTTTGAAACTGTTCCTAACTGTCGTGCAGAGAGCTACGACTGTACCATTTACCATGCGTTGCCGCATACCTTACGCAACCAGTTGCGGCGCAAAATGCAGGCAGGCGCTTTTGTGAATACGACCACGGTTCAGGAAACCAAATTGGAAGCACTAAAAGCGCATCAAAGTCAGCAAAGCTGGCTGGATGTAAGTCAAAAAATGAATTCGTATTTGCAGGCAATGCACGATATTGCTATGGCGGTTGGAAAGATGTCTAAGAAATTTGAATATGCAGAAGGCTGGCGGCGGCATTTGCATTTTGGATTTTGCAATGCGGACGACGATCCGTTAAAAGATTTAGGCAGCGATTATCTGATTAACGAGGAATATGAAAAAAGCCTGGAATAAGCATATGGATATAAAAAATTGATAGCCCGAGAATTTCAATACTTTTTATTTTTTCACTCTCCTAATTTTAATAAATATGGCCCGTAAAAAAAGTTCCATCGCCCCGGAATGGTGGGATTATACAACACTTGATACCGACATTATTGAAGAAGCAGCACGACTTACTCCGGAGACCATGCTGCAGCTATCCAGGCCCGGTTTTAAAGTTATTTTCTACGATACGCTGGAAGACTTTTATCTGGCCCAGGCGCTGGAATATATTACAAGCTGGCAACAATCTACGCCTGATAATCCGGTTGGTATTTGTGGCCCTATTGGCCCTACCGAGCAATTGCCCTTAGTAGCACGGATGGTAAATGAATTGGGTATATCGTTGAAATCGGCTCATTTCTGGGGTATGGACGAATGGTTCATTGATGGTAAAGAAGCATCACCCGATCATCCACTTTCGTTTGAAAAAGCTGACAGGGAACTCTGTTTCAATCGCATCCGCAAAGACCTGGTAATGCCGGATGAAAACCTGCATTTCCCAAAAGGGAATACTGAAGCTTATATAAAAAGTTGGGAAGGTGTTCGTTGTGCAGTGATGCAGGGAGGCCAGGGCGATATTAAACATTGGGCGTTCAACGATCCGCCAAAACGCGAAGGAAAATATACCGACAATCCGCCTTCACCGGATGACTATCGCAAACTGACTACCCGTGTTGTGGATTTGCATCCTATTACCATTGCACAAAATGCCCGCACATCTGGCGGAGGTAATATCACCCTGGTTCCTACTCAGGCAATAACCGTAGGGCCGGTAGAAACATGGAAGGCAGACAAGGTTTCTATATGGCATGCCGGCATGCACGATAATCCTTTTGGGCAGCGGCTCACTACTTTAATGATTGCTAAAAAAATAGTTGATACTGCTGTTCCGATGTCGCTGCTGGCAGACCATTCTAATGTGCAGTTTAATTTCTACCGGCACGGCGTAGGTAGCTGTTCCGTAGTCATGCACTAGTTTTTTAATAAGAATTTTGTTGTCAATAATATCAGAAACCATTTTTGTTTGTAAGCAAATGTGTGTTGCTACACTTTTGAATGCGATAGTACTTCCGTAACCTGTGTTAGTAACATGAAGACTTTTGGAGCAGCACACCATTTATCAGGCAGGCACGCAAGCTTATAAATGAGAATGGAGAAATTAATTTTTATATTTAATTTTTAAAATTATTTATACAATATGCTTTATTGATTAAAGCCGGTCGCAACCATGAAATTATTTGCCTGCCTTGGTTTTCTTTTTTGTTATATGACAATTGTTGCAAATGCACAACTCTGCAACGGCAACCTGGGCGACCCTATTGTGAATATTACTTTTGGCGCAGCAGGTAGCCCATTGCCACCCGGCGCTACTACTTTTGAATATATGGGCGGTTGCCCTACAAAAGGCAAATACACCATCAGCGATTTTCTTTTTGGTTGCGGCGATCGTACCTGGGTTAAAATGATAGGAGATCATACCGGCGATATGCATGGCGATTATATGCTTGTAAATGCAGAGTCCACACCCGGAACCATTTATGTAGATACTGTAACAGGTTTATGCAGCAATACCACTTACCAGTTTTCGGCATGGATAACCAGTGTGATGCAGGTATATACCTGCAACGGAACTGCG
>JAICHT010000044.1 GCA_025924755.1 Chitinophagaceae bacterium
CATTGCAAACTGGTGCACGCCTAAATCCTTTGCGCCGGGTGTATCCGTTTTAGGGATGATCGTGTCCACTACTTCTGCAAGCATCGCTTCCTGGCCGCCATTCATTTTTAAATTTCTTAAAGGAATAGAAGCGCCTTGCTGCTCGTGAAGGCAGGCGGGCAACAAAGCCGTTGTGCCTGCTATGTATATAAAGTTTTTAATTAAGGTGCGTCTTTGCATGGGCGTAGTTATAAATTATTTGATATTATAAAATTGGAAAATATATGTGATGTGTAATAATATGAGAGTTTTAGCAACACTTTAAAGCGTCTTTTCATAATAGCAATCATGTAATAGTAAATGAAGAGGATAAATGTAAAGGTTTACCAGCATTTAAAAATAAATGTTTCAAATACGCTTATCAGAAAGTGAAAAAAATTAAATGGATTGCAGCATAATTGGTTTCAGGGTTGTCTAGTTTAACGGAATGTTAGGAAGTAGTTAGAAAAAATTAGAAGTTTTTTGGGAAAGCTTTTGGTATTATTTAACTTTTCTGCTAATTTCCGTTTTTAATTTAATTCATTTAATCACTAAACGATTGTTATGCTTCAAAAACTAGCTGTACTACGACTTTGGTTAGTCGCCTGTTTAGCTCTCATTTCTACAATTGCGTTAGCTCAGCAAAGACAAGTTACAGGTAAGGTACTTGGCACCGAGGACAACAAGCCGGTTGCAGGTGCTACTGTTACTGTTAAGGGTACGGCTGTTGCCACCCAAACTGATGCTAATGGTAATTTTACGCTTTCTGTTCCAACTGCAAGAAAGACATTAACTGTTTCGTATGTAGGCTATCAAACTACCGATGTAAGTATCGGTGCAGACAACAATGTATCCGTTTCTTTAAGAGGTTCCGCTTCTTCACTAAATGAAGTAGTGGTAACTGGTTACTCTACACAAAGGAAAAAAGATATTACGGGTGCTGTTGCGGTAGTAAACGTGGGTAATATGAAACAAATACCTGCCGGTACCGGTGAAGAAGCTTTGCAGGGTCAGGCTTCAGGGGTTACAATCGTTTCTTCTGGTCAGCCAGGTGGTGCCAGTGATTTACGCATCAGGGGCTTCACTTCTTTAGGAAATACACAGCCACTGGTTATTGTGGATGGTGTACCCGGTGATCTTCATGATATTAATGTAAATGATATCGAGTCTTTGCAGGTATTAAAAGATGCCTCAGCTTCTATTTATGGTGTACGGGGTTCTAATGGTGTAATTATCATTACTACCAAAAAAGGCCGCGCTGGTAAAGCAAGAGTGACCTATGATGGCTATTATGGCTTTACACAGCCTGGAAAAGGATGGGACCTTGCCAATCCGCAGCAAACAGCTGATGCCATTTGGTTGCAGCAAAAGAACTCTGGTATAGCTAATCCAAAATCTAAGCAATATGGCAGTGGCGCCACACCTGTTCTTCCAGATTACTTAACGCCAACAGCTGGTAAAGCAAGTGACTCTTTAGCAAACCCTGCTACTTATAATCTTCAGAGCAATCAAATTACGCTTGCCAATAAGGCCGGTACAGATTGGTACCATGAAATTTTTAAGCAGGCACCTATGCAAAGCCATACTGTTACTGTTAGTGGCGGCGCTGATAAAAGTTCTTACTTATTTTCATTGGGATACCTTGACCAGCAGGGTACTTTGATCAGTACTTATTTAAAAAGATATTCTGTAAGGGCAAACACTTTGTTTAATATTAAGGATCACATTCGTGTTGGAGAGAACGCTTATATGTTCTTTAAGGATAACCCAACCATTGGTAACCAAAACGAGGGCAACCCTATCTCAATGGCTTACCGTGAGCAACCTATTATCCCGGTTTACGATATCATGGGTAATTATGCTGGTACTAAATCCCAGGATTTAGGAAACGCACAAAATCCAGTAGCCATCGTAAAACGCCGTCAAAACGACAGGGGTTACAACTGGGATATCCAGGGAAATGCCTATGCTGAGGTTGACTTTTTGAAGCATTTTACAGCCCGCACTTCTTTTGGTGGCAGTATTGATAATTTCGACTACCATTATTTTACTTATACTGCATATGAAAATGCAGAAGGAAATACAAATACCAACTCGTATACGGAAGGTGCCGGTTATAATAGTTCCTGGACGTGGAATAATACATTAACCTATACCAATACTTTTGGACAACATAACGTGAAGGCTTTGATAGGTTCTGAGGCTATTAATAGTTTTGGACGCAGCCTTTCCGGTACTAGAGGTAATTATTTTTCAATTGATCCAAACTATGTTTCCCTGAATACTGGTGCTCCATCCGGCCAAACCAACGCAGGAGGTCCTTATCAGTCTTCTATTTACTCCCTGTTTGGAAGAGTTGATTACAGCTTTGCAGATAAATACCTGCTTAGCGGAACAGTTCGTAGAGACGGTGCTTCAGTTTTTGCTTCCCAAAATCGTTATGCAGTTTTTCCTGCGTTATCAGCCGCTTGGAGAATTTCTCATGAAGATTTCATGAAAGGAATTACCTTCTTTAATGATTTAAAGATCAGGTATAGCTGGGGTAAGTTAGGATCTATCAGCAACATTAATGTAACAAACCCTTACACTTTATACAATTCAAACATTGGTAACTCCTATTATGATATCAGTGGTAACAGCAATACTCCGCAAATGGGTTTCTATAACAACCAGTTAGGTAACCCCGGTGCTATCTTTGAAGGTGATATTATTGGTAACCTTGGTTTGGATGCCACTATACTGAACAATAAAATAGACTTCAGCATTGAATATTACAAAAAGAAAGTAAGCGGATTGTTATACCAGGCTCCTATTCTTATTTTTTACGGAGCTGCTTCTCCACCTTTTGTCAATGTGGGTAATATCCAGAACACAGGTGTGGACGCCAACGTTACTTATCATGGTAGTGTGGGCAAAGATTTTAAATTTGACCTTACCGGTACTTACACTTCCTATAATAACAAAATTGTATCTATTCCTGGTAATTACTTGGATATCTCCAGTAATGGTTCAGGAAGAATTGGTGCCTTTACCCGTGCGGCAGTAGGTCATCCAGTGGGTGCTTTCTTCGGATATAAAGTTTTGGGATTATTCCAGAATGCCGATGAAGTTTCAAAAGCGCCTACACAAGATGGTGCTGCTCCTGGCCGATTCAGATATCAGGATGTAAATGGTGATGGTAAAATAGACGTTAACGACCGTACTTTTATCGGTAACCCGAATCCTAAATTTACATATGGCTTAAATATTTCTTTGAGCTATAAGAATTTTGATTTCTCTACGTTTATTTTTGGGTCTTATGGTAACGAGATTAATAATTATGTAAAGTATTGGACCGATTTCCCTCAGGTATTTAAAGGAGCTATCAGCAAAGAAGCGGCTACTAACTCTTGGACACCTTCTAACCCAGGTGCTAAAGTGCCAATGTTGGAAACCTCTGCCAACTTTAGTAATACATCTGTTTTCAACTCCTATTATATTGAGAAGGGTTCTTACTTAAGAGATAAGCAAATGATGTTGGGCTATACTTTCCCAGGCAAGACTTTAAGCCGGTATGGTATTGACCGCTTCCGAGTGTACGTACAGGCGGCTAATTTATTTACCATTACCAAATACAGTGGCTTAGATCCGGAGTTACAAGCCTCAAACTTAGGCAGTGGTTCTTCTGCTGACTTTGGAACTGACTTTGGTAACTATCCGCACGAGAGATCTTTCTTATTAGGAGTTAGTTTAGGGTTTTAATTAAATTGTTTTTAAACAAAAGAAAATGAAAAGATTTAAAAAATATACATTGATCATACCAAGCTGCATCCTTTTAGCTGGTGGGATAGCGGCATGTAAAAAGAGCTTTTTGGATAAAGCACCTTTGGGAACTTTGAATCAGCAGATATTGGCGAATGAAGCAGGTGTTCAGGGGTTATTGATAGGTACGTATTCGTTGGTGGACGGCGAAGGAAGTAGCGGAGATGGAATCGGTTCAGCAGCTTCCAACTGGTTATTTGGCGGTATAGCAGCTGATGATGCTTATAAAGGCTCTGACCCATCAGATGGTGGTGCTGACTGGTTGCCTATTGAGACGCATGCCGTTACCTCTACCAACCCATCTTGCAGCCAAAAGTTTAAATTATGCTACGGTGCCATTCAACGTGCCAACGATGTGTTGCGTACTATGGCTTTAGCTACTGATATTAAGCCTGAAGAAGCAACTACAATCAGGGCGGAAACCCGTTTCTTAAGAGGCTTTTTCCATTTTGAGTTAAAGCGTATTTTTAATATGGTTCCTTATGTAGATGAAACTGTAGTTACTACAAATGCAAATGTTGATTTAAGTAATACCACTGATATCTATCCAAAAATAGAAGCTGACTTTCAAGCTGCTGTGGATAGTCTTCCAGAAACACAGCCTCAGGTAGGTAGAGTGAATAAATCTGCTGCTAAGGCTTTCTTGGCTAAAGTATATATGTACGAACATAAGTACGCCGAGGCAAAAGCCATATTTGACGATATAATACCTCATGGTCAAACTTCTGATGGTAAACCGTATGACTTATTGCCAAATTATTTTTCCAACTTTAACCCTGCACAGAAGAACAGTCAGGAGTCAGTTTTTGCTGCTCAAACATCAGTGAATGATAACTCGTCTACTGCATGGTCTGGTGAGCCCAATGGAAATTTCGGCGATATCCTGACTTCCCTTACAATGGTGGTCCTGGAGGTTGCTGCGGTTTTTACAATCCTTCTAATGATTTAGGAGATGCTTATAAAACAGATGCGGCTGGTTTGCCTTTATTAGATACCTGGTATACTGGTGAACAAACTGATAAATTAGTTCCTTATTCCGGTTCAGTAGATCCACGTATTGATTTTACAATAGGCCGCCCTGGTATTCCGTATCTGGATTGGGGTGTACATCCTGGTGATGACTGGATCAGAAACCCATCGGCTGATGGACACTTCAGTCCTAAAAAGAATGTATATGCACAGGCGCAAAAAGGAACCTATTCTGATGTAAGTGCTTATTGGGCGCCAACAGAATTAACAGCCAATAATGTAAACCTGATGCGTTTTTCTGATGTGCTTTTAATGGCAGCAGAAGCTGAAATAGAAGTAGGAAGTACTGCCAAGGCTTTGGAGTATGTTAACCGGGTTAGATCAAGGGTGAAAGACCATCAATCAACTTGGGTGCAGAAGACTGGTACATTCAACCCAGCAACTTATACGTATAGCGGCGATACCACTTCCGCAAATTTTGCTGGCAACTACCATATCGGTCTTTACACTGCGGCACAATTTGCAGATAAAGATTTCGCTACCAAAGCCGTTCGTTTCGAAAGAAGGCTAGAATTAGCTATGGAAGGCCATCGCTTCTTTGACCTGAAACGTTGGGATAATGGTACTGGCACTATGGCGGATATCCTGAATGCATATGCTAAGAGAGAAACGCCTTATGAAACTTATTCTGCTGATAAGGTTTTTGTGAAAGGTAAAAGTGAAAATTTCCCGATTCCCCAGGATCAAATCGATCTTGCAAATAACCAAGGCAAGGAAGTTTTAAAACAAAATCCTGGTTACTAAGTATTAGTTTACTATAAAATTGTTATTTAAGAGGTAGAGGAGCACTCTACCTCTTTTTTATTAAATTGTACCCATAAATTAGCACTTGAAATAAGTACACATGCAAGCCATTTTTAAGCCTTCTTTCGTTCCACTACTTCTATTCTTTTCTTTATTTGCAGTTTCCTGCAAAAACAAACAAAGCCTTTTCCACCAGGTAACCTCCGATCAATCCGGAATTCATTTCAATAACCAGATTATTGAAAATGATTCTCTAAATCCTATTGATGTAACCAATATATATAATGGAGGTGGCGTGGGTATTGGCGATTTTAACAATGATGGTTTGCAGGATGTGTATTTTACAGGTAACAGGGTTTCTAATAAACTGTATTTAAATAAAGGTGCTTTCAAATTTGCTGATGTAACCACACAGGCTGGTGTAACCGGCAATGGTAAGTGGTGCCGGGGAATTGCTGTTGTGGATATTAACAATGATGGCTGGATGGATATGTATGTATGTGCTACTATGGGCAACGATTCTGAAAAACGCAAAAATCTTTTATACATCAACCAGGGAGCAGGTAAAGACGGGATACCGCATTTTAGAGAAATGGCCGCTGAATATGGGCTTGCTGATAGCACGCACTCCACTATGGCCGCTTTTTTCGATTATGACAACGACGGTGATTTGGATATGTATCTTACGGTAAATGAAATTGTAAAAGGAGACAGTCCTGCTTCTTTTCGGCCCATAAAAAAAGATGGTTCTTATCCCAGCACCGGGCGCTTATATCGGAACGACTGGAACAGTACCTTAAAACATCCTGTTTATACAAATGTTACCAAGCAGGCCGGAGTTACTATTGAGGGTTTTGGCCATAGTGTTAATATTGCTGATTTTAATAAAGATGGATGGAAAGACATTTTTGTAACCAACGATTTTAATTCCAACGATCTGCTGTATATAAATAACCATGACGGTACATTTACCGATAAAGCTTCCACGTATTTTAAGCATACTTCCGCCAATGGTATGGGCCAGGATGTAGTAGATATGAATAACGATGGCCTGTCAGATGTGGTAGAACTGGATATGAACCCTGAAGATAATTATCGTAAAAAGACGATGATGGGAAGCATCAATTATCAAACTTATCAAAACAGTGATTACTTTGGCTACCAATACCAATATGTACGCAACACGCTCCAAATTAATGATGGCCCAAGGATGAATCAGAAAGATTCCATTGGCGATCCTATATTCAGCGATGTTGGTTTTTTTGCCGGAATTGCACAAACCGATTGGAGCTGGACACCCGTAGTGGCTGACTTTGATAATGATGGCTATCGTGATATAGTAATATCAAATGGATTTCCAAAAGATATTACCGATCATGACTTTATTGCCTTCAGAAACCAATCGGCTAATATTGCCGATAAGAAATATACCTTAAGCCAGATACCGCAGGTTAAAATACACAACTACGCATTTCATAATAATGGCAATACTACGTTTAATAATGTGACGGAAAGCTGGGGTTTGTCTGCTCCCTCTTTTTCTAATGGTGCTGCATATGCGGATTTGGATAATGATGGAGATATGGATATGATCATTAATAATATTAATGATGAAGCGTCTGTTTATGAAAACACCCTGATGAAAAACAAAGAAGGAGATCAGCATTATCTGTCTGTAAAATTAAATGGCGATACCCTGAACCGTAATGGCCTGGGTGCCTGGGTAGAATTATATTACGGCGGTAAGCAGCAAGCCTACGAACAAACTCCTTACAGGGGTTATATATCCAGCGTTGATATCCGTCCCCATTTTGGCTTGAACTCCGTTTCTAAAATTGATTCATTAGTAGTGAAGTGGCCCAATGGGAAAAAACAAGTGCTGCAGCAGGTAGCTGCTGATAAAACTATCACGCTTGATATTAAAAATGCCACTGAAAATTATAACTGGAACCACCCAAACTTAGTCACCAATGCCTTGTTTAAAGAGGTAACTGCAGAACATGATATTCATTATAAAGATTCGGCAAAAGATTTTATCGATTTTAATATTCAGAAATTATTACCACATAAGTTTTCAGAATACGGGCCTGCATTAGCAGTAGGCGATGTGGATGGGAATGGATTGGAAGATATGGTAGTAGGCGGCGCCATGTCGCTTAGCCCTACTTTGTTACTACAGCAAGCAAATGGCAGCTTCGTACAAAAGCCAATATTACCCGGCGCTAACCGGCAAACAAAAAACTGGCAGGATGAAGGCATGGTTTTATTTGATGCCGATGGAGACGGTGACCTGGATTTATATATAGCCAGTGGCGGGTACGAAAAACAGCCCAATACTGATGCCTACCAAGACAAATTATATATTAACGATGGAAAGGGAAACTTTACCATTACTGCCAATGCGATACCGCAAAATTTCACCAGCAAATCCTGTGTTCGTGCGGCAGATTTTGATAATGATGGCGACCTCGATTTATTTATTGCAGGAAGAGTAGAGCCATGGAATTATCCGAAGCCGGTCTCCAGTTATATCTATCGAAATGATTCAAAAAACGGGGTGGTTAAATTTACAGATGTAACCGCTACAGTTGCAAAATCATTTCATAATATCGGCCTGGTATGCGATGCGGTATGGACCGACTTTGACAACGATGGCTGGCAAGACCTGGTACTAACCGGCGAATGGATGCCTGTGAAGTTTTTTAAGAACAACAAAGGCGTTTTTGAGGACGTTGCTACATCTGGCAATATTGCTAATGAAAAAGGATGGTGGACGAGCATTGTACCCGGCGATTTTGATAACGACGGAGATGTAGATTATATAGTAGGCAATTTAGGGTTGAATTCTTTTTATAAAGCGAGCGATCGCTACCCGGTAAGTATTTATGCCAAGGACTTTGACAACAATGGCAGCTACGACGCCATTCCTACTTTATACCTGCCCACTTCCCAGGAAGATACCGAACGAAAAGAATATCCTGTTTATACAAGAGATGATGTGATAAAGCAGTTGAATGGATTTCGTTTCAAATTTCCAAACTACAAATCGTATGCAACCACCGCTTTCGATAAAATGTTTACACCGGAAGAAATGAAGGATGCTTTAAAATTGCAAGCCAATTACTTTAGTAACAGTTACATAAGGAACGATGGAAATGGAAAGTTTACAATGGCCCCTTTACCTTCAGCTACTCAGTATTCCTGCATGAACGGCATGATTGCGGAAGATTTTGATGGCGATGGTAATTTGGATTTGTTGCTAACCGGAAATGATTATGGTACGGAAGTGTCGGTAGGAAGGTATGATGCTTGTAATGGTTTGCTCTTGAAAGGAGATGGAAAGGGCGGTTTTGCACCGCTGACCATTTTGCAAAGCGGATGGTTCGTTCCCGGAAATGCAAAAGCCCTGGTAAAGCTCAGAAGTGCAGACGGCAAATGTTTGTTAGTGGCCAGCCAGAATAAAAGTAATCTAAAAGCATTTGAATGGGAAAAGCCTACCCGTACTATTGCATTAAACCCATTAGATGTAAGTGCATTAATCACCTACAAAAACGGGAAAAAGCAAAAGCGGGAGATTTCTTATGGTGCCTCTTTTTTATCGCAATCCGGCAGGTTTTTGAATGTGGATGACAACATACAATCCATTGAAATCAAAGACTCCAGGGGTAATACCAGAATGGCTGCGCTACATTAAGAAATAGTGAAATGAGTACAACTTCTACTTGATATTCACCATTTGTTATTAAACAATTTTCATACTAAAACGCTTCTTTAAAAGAGGATTTGCGGGGTTGATATTTTAATAAATGCATACAATAAAACGTTCTTTTAGTATATTACTTTTCGCAGCTTTTATTTATTCTTTTCTATTTGTGTTTATACCGGGCTGCCATAATATATCCCGAAATAATACCCATCCCGAAATTGCAGAGGAAAGTATAGAAAGAGGCAAGTCGTTATCGGCCGTATATTGCCAGTCCTGTCACTCCTTGCCCGATCCGTCTCTTGCTGATACACACACCTGGGAAAAAGGCATCTTACCCAATATGGGCCCGAAACTGGGAATTTTTAAATTTGAGAACAAAGCCTATCCTTATTTTAAATATGATTTTAATTTAAGCCACGACTTTTATCCTTTAAAACCTTTATTGAAACCAGATGAATGGAAAAGCATTATGGATTATTATATGGCTACTTCACCCGATAGCGTGAATGCTGCTGCTAATGACCAACCAATCGGTGAAGGATTACCTGGTTTTTCTGCCATCGTTCCTGCGTTCACTTACCCGTCTCCGGCCGTTTCGCTGGTTAAAATAAACGAGCAAAATCCCGATCATGATATAATAGTAAGCGATGCGATAAAACATACGATATACCGTTTTAATAAGCAATTACAACCTATTGATTCTTTTGATAGTAAAGGCCCGGTAGTAGATATCGAAATTGAAAAAGATAATTGGCTGGCATGCAATATCGGCGTATTAAATCCTAATAACGGAAAGTTTGGAAGCGGTGAATACCTGCATATGAATGCGGCCGGAAAACTACAGGCAGATTCTGCAATATTATTCAAAAACCTGGCGAGGCCGGTGCAGCTCACAGCAGCCGATCTTAATAACGATCAAAAAACAGATTATGTAGTGTGCGAATTTGGCTTTTTAACCGGCGCGCTTAGCTGGATGGAAAATCTGGGAAACGGAAAATTTGATCGTCATGTATTAAGGCCTTTGCCTGGTGCTGTAAAAGCTTATGTACAGGATTACAATCATGATGGCTTGCCGGATTTGTGGGTGCTGTTTGCACAAGGCGAAGAAGGCATTTTTCTTTTTACCAACAAAGGCCACGGCCAATTTGAGCAGAAAGAAGTACTGCGGTTTCCGCCTATATATGGTTCTTCGTATTTTGAACTGGATGATTTCAATAAAGACGGCGAGCCCGATATTGTATATACCTGTGGTGATAATGCCGACTATTCTACCATATTAAAACCTTACCACGGAACATACATTTTTATAAACGATGGCAAAAATAATTTTAAGCAACAATACTTTTTTCATATCAACGGCTGCTACAAAGCCATTGCACGCGATTATGATGGTGACGGCGATCTGGACATTGCTACTATCTCTTTTTTTTCAGATTATACACGCCGTCCGCAGGAAAGCTTTGTTTACCTGCAAAACAATGGCAACTTTTCATTTAAACCTTTTACTACTAAAGAAGCTCAATCAGGCCGGTGGCTTACTATGGATGCAGGAGATATAGACGGCGATGGAAAGATTGATTTAATATTGGGCAACTTTTCTATTGGTCCAGTCATGATAAAATCTAAAGTGGATTGGAAAAGCGGCCCGCCATTTATTATTTTAAAAAATACAACTAAGTAGTTCAAAATTTAATTAAAGAATATAAAGTATAAGCATATGCAATCTATCAAAAGAAACTTAGGAATTTCCTTATTGCTACTAGTGATTTTTGGTTTTATGAGTTCATTTAATTCTACCAAAAAAGCCGGGGAAATACCACCATTCAAAATGTTGCAAACAAACGGAAGGTATTTTACAGCAATGGATATACCGAGAGAAAAGCCAATCGTGATTATTTATTTTGCACCGGATTGTGAACACTGCCAGGTATTGATGAATGAGCTGTTTAAAAAAATGCCTGCTTTTAAAAATACGGAACTGGTACTGGTTACCTTTAAATCTATAGAAGAAGTGGCCGATTTTGAAAAAGCATATGGCACACGGAAATACGATAACATCCATGTAGGTACCGAAGGCAATACTTTTTTTCTGCGGATGTATTACAAAATACAAAACACGCCATTTACTATTTTATATGATAAAAACGGCAAAGCTATCTGTTCCTACAGGGCCAAAACGCCGGTTGATGATTTGATCAGCCATATCAACCAGCTTAAATAATAATTTAAGCAAACGATTTTAATTATAACATCGCATCATCGTGTGCCTGGTGCATGGCTTTTTTTAAAGCGGGATATAAGCTTTTAAACAACCTTCTGTTTTTTTGATGGATAGCATGGTTGTTTTTATCCGGCATAATATACACAGGAGTTTCTTCGGTTAATGATGAATACGTATGAACTATATCCAGTTGCTTAAGTGCAAAATAAGCAGCACCAGCAGCAGAAGCATCCTGCGTCTGCACCAGGCAAAGTTTTTTCCCGGTGATATCAGCCAGCAGTTGCATCCATAAGCCGGAATGGATAAAGCCACCGCTTACGTTAATTTGTTCAATAGCCTCCGATAGTTGCTCCACTATATCCAGCACATCAGATAATGCATAGCAGATACCTTCTAAAACAGCCCGTAAAAAAAAGTCTTGTGTATGATGCGGCTTGATACCAAAAAATACACCGCAGCTTTTGGCATCCCAAATTGGCGCCCGTTCGCCGTTTAAATAAGGTAAAAACAAAAGTCCATCGCTACCGTTTGGTACTTGTGATATTCTATCAAACAATGCCGTATAATCATTGGGATTGGGTGAAGGAATCTGTAAAAAATTTTTTAAAAGCCACTCTACCGCATTACCGCCATTGTTGGTAGGGCCGCCGCAAATAAAAGTGTTTGCATCCAGGTAGTAACTAAACAGCATGGTATCGTAATGAAAAATAGGTTGCGCATGCGCAATTCTTACAGCACCGCTTGAGCCGATTGTAAGAGCAGCAATGCCTTTTTCAATAGCAAAGCTTCCCAGGTTGGCTAGGCAGCCGTCGCTGGCGCCAATTACGAAAGGCATATTCCTGTTAATGGTTAATATGCTAGCAATCTCTTCTTTTAAATTGGATCGTTTATAATCAGTAGCTACCGGTTGCGAGAGCCTCTCAGCATTAATGCCGGCTACACTTAAAGCTTCTATATTCCAGGTAAATTGTTTGATATCAAACAAGCCGGTGGCAGAGGCAAGCGAATAGTCAATTTCAAATTCATGAAACAACTTATACCAGATGTATTCTTTTATGGAAATGAACTTATGTGTTTGTTGAAACAGGTTGGGATTATTTTCTTTGATCCAGGTTATTTTGCACAAAGGCAGCATGGAGTGTATAGGCGTGCCGGTGTTTTCGTAAATGCTTTTTCCGGTAGCAGAAGCCATAAGGCGTTCGGCAATATCAGCGCTCCGGGTATCATTCCATACCATCATATCAGCCAAGGCATCACCGCCGGCAGAAACCGGAATCAAGCTATGCATAGCGCTGCTCAGGCAAATGGCAGTTGGTGATGTTTGAGTTTGATGAACTACATTCTGAACACAATATAAAAATGCCTGCCAAATAGTTTCAGGGTTTTGTTCGCTATAATGAGGTTGCGGATGCAAGGTGGGATAATGCTGTTGCACTGCATATATAACCTGCCCGGTAAAATTTACCGCAACCGCTTTCGTACTGCCGGTGCCAATATCAATACCTAAAATATATGGTTGCATAGTATATAAAACTGTTTCGCTTACCTAAATCTTCATTAATAAATACCTGAATTTAATATGGAGCTGTATATTTTTCAGAATAATTTTTAACAGCTCGTATTTCATAAGATTAAGAATGGTCTTGGTTTCTTGGATTGATTAACAGACGGGCCGTAATAAATAATTTTCCTGAGGGCTTTTATCAGACATTGTAGCAGAAATCACAAATCTTAAAGTATGGCCTGCCTGCTCCCAATGGCTTAGTTTTTGGTTGGTTACTATTATAAAATAAGAAGTAGGTATTATTATGGGGAGACTGATTATTATTTCAAACAGGTTGCCGATTTCAGTAGATAGGGTGGGAGATGATATTGTGATACGTCAAAGCTCCGGTGGCTTGGTATCTGCTATTAAAAGCTATTTTGAACGGTCGGATATTGATACGTCCCAATATTCAGAAGCTATCTGGCTGGGAACCATGGATGCTGCCGAGGAAGACTGGAATGCTGCAAATGAAATGGGTGGTGTCCCATCGGACTTTAAAATAGAAACCATTTTTACCGACAAAGACGTATATGACGGCTTTTATAATGGCTTTGCAAACTCTACGCTATGGCCGCTTTTCCACTATTTCCCATCTTTGGTGGAATATAAAAAAGAGTATTTTGAAGCTTATCTTAAAGTAAACCAGCAATTTGCTGATAAACTGGTTGAAATTTACCAACCTGGTGACACTATCTGGATACATGATTACCAATTAATGTCTTTGTCCAAGCTGATACGTAAAAGGCTTCCGGGGGCTACTATCGGCTTCTTTTTACATATCCCATTTCCTTCTTACGAAATATTTCGGCTGCTGCCTACGGTATGGAAGCATTCCATATTGGAAGGAATGCTGGGTGCCGATCTCATCGGTTTTCATACGTACGATTATGTGCAGCATTTCATTCAGTCCATAAAAATGGTACTCAAGGTAGACTCGCAATTCAATACGATTAATTACAACGGGCGGGTTATAAAAACCGATTTGTTTCCTATTGGTATTGATTACCAAAAATTTCGGGAAGCAATAAATGATGAGAAAACAATAAGAGTGGGTACAAGCCTTGAAGAGCGTTTTTACAACAAAAAAATTATATTTTCTGTTGACCGTTTGGATTATACAAAAGGCGTCAGCTTTCGGCTGGAAGGCTATGAAGAGTTTTTAGAGAAACATCCCGAATGGATGAAGAAAGTAGTTTTTATATTGAATATTATTCCGTCACGCGATTTGATTGCTGCCTATATTGAACGTAAAAAACTTATTGAAGAAAAGATCAGCACCATAAATGGCCGTTTTTCTACGCTGGAGTGGCAACCTATTATATATCGATATAATCATCTTTCGTTTGAAGAATTATGTGCTTTGTACCAGATTGCCGATGTAGCGTTGATCACTCCTTTGCGTGATGGAATGAACCTGGTAGCAAAAGAATATGTGGCTAGCTGTATAGACAAGGGTGTTTTAATATTAAGCGAACTTACAGGTGCTGCCAGCGAACTGAATGAAGCCATATTAGTAAATCCCACCGACTGTTCGGAAGTAGCGGATGCGATACAAACTGCTTTAACCATGCCGTTGATGGAACAGCGTTCCCTTTTATCGCATATGCAAAAAAGATTGAAGGACTACGATGTGGTGAAATGGATAAACGATTTTTTGGAGCAATTGGTTACGGTAAAAAAAGACCAGGAAAAGCTGGTGGTAAAAGTGCTGGATGGTGCTACGATTAAAGAAATGCTGCAACGCTACCAGTCTGCAAGCAAACGTTGTATTATGCTGGATTATGATGGTACATTGGCACCCATAACAAAGCTGCCTTCCATGGCAGTTCCGGATGATAATTTGTTGGGCTTAATGACACAGCTTTCAGGTATTGAAAATAATGAAATAGTAATTATTAGCGGAAGAGACGCCGATACCTTACAAGAGTGGTTGGGTCATCTTCCTATTACTTTAGTGGCAGAACATGGCGCCCTCACCCGTTTCAAAGGCGAGGAGTGGCAGCAAAAAGGCAGCTATTCAGCCGACTGGAAAGACAAGGTGCGGCCTTTGCTGGAACTTTTTGTAAGCCGGTGCGCCGGTTCTTTTACAGAAGAAAAGAAAAACACCCTGGCATGGCACTACCGCAATACTGCGCCGGATTTAGGCTTTATCCGTTCAAGAGAACTTATGAACAGCCTGCAGCAATTAACTACCAATACGCCGCTTCAGGTAGTAGATGGCAATAAGGTACTTGAAGTAAGGATGATAGGAGTAGATAAAGGTGCGACTGCCATAAACCTTGTCGATCACTTTAAACCCGATTTCATAATGTGCATTGGAGATGATACTACGGATGAAGATATGTTTAAGGCTTTGAATGATAAGGCATATACTATTAAAATAGGTAAAGCCAATACTGCTGCACAACATACGCTGTTATTGCAAACAGAGGTACTGCCATTATTAAAACAATTTGTTGCCTGCGCCAAAAAGGAAGAATATGGATTTTCACACAGTTAACATTTGATCAGCAGCAGGTTTTAGAAACAATAATTTAACACCCATATTTCCATTTATAGCCCTCAAATTGATGGTTTTATCTAAACCGGGCATAATAGTAGCTTTGCCCCGGTATCCGTGCCTCATTATGTAATGCTACAATAGAACATATGGCATTTGCATAAGCAATTTTTTTTCTATTAAACTGTTTTATGGGAGTGATTGATACCGAGTACCTGTTAATTATATTGTGTAGCCTGGTAGTATTGTCTTACTTTTTTTCTATTATCAGCACTACTATCAAAGTTCCGTCTGTATTGCTTTTATTGTTTGCCGGTATTGGTTTTAAACTTATATCTAATGCTAACAACTTTAATTTAATATTACCGGCAAACCTGGTAGAAGGCTTAGGAGTAGTAGGATTGATAATGATCGTGTTGGAAGCCGGTCTTGATTTGAAGCTCGACAAAAGCAAAGTAAAATTAATACGGGATTCTTTTTTGGCGGCCTTGCTGATATTGATTTTGTCTACCGCAGGCGTCACTTATATTTTATATTTCTGGCTGCGTGAAGATTTGATCAGGTGCATTATATATGCCTTGCC
>JAICHT010000045.1 GCA_025924755.1 Chitinophagaceae bacterium
ATATGATAGGGTTTTTACCAGGCTTTGCATATATGGGCACGGTAGATGAAAGGCTGGTCATGCCCAGGAAAGCACAACCACGAACAAAAGTGGAAGTCGGCGCTGTAGGTATTGCCGGAAGCCAAACCGGTATTTATCCGTTTGCCTCACCAGGTGGCTGGCAGATTATTGGCAAAACACCTATACAGCTTTTTAACAGGCAGAAGGAAAACCCGGTGCTATTGACAGCAGGCGACGAAGTAGAATTTTACTCAATCAGCCAAAATGAGTTTGAAAATTATTAAGGCAGGCATGCTCGATACCATCCAGGATTTGGGCAGGCAGGGCTACCAGCATTTAGGTATTAATACCAATGGTGCTATGGATCGCTTTGCGGCCCGGCTGGCCAATGGTTTGTTGGGGAAAGATTTAGCTGCGCCAGTAATTGAAATGCACTTTCCGGCAGCCGCCATCTTGTTTGAAAAACCAACAATCATATGCATCACCGGCGCTGATTTTTCGCCTGTTATCAACTACAAACCTCTTCCTATTAATCACCCCATAGCTGTTAATAAAAATAGCTTGTTGCAATTTACCGCGGTAAAGTCCGGTGCACGATGCTATATAGCCACAGCGCAGGATTTACAGATAGATAAGTGGCTAAACAGCTATAGTACTAATTTAATAGCCGCCGCCGGGGGTTTTAATGGAAGGGCATTGCAAAAAGAAGACAGGATCAGTTATAAAGACTACAGGATATTGAATTCTCTTTTTCATGGTAAAGACGTAATCATTTTGCCGTGGACTATTGGCCAATTGACTACGGCTAACACTAATGAAATAAAATGTGTGCAGGGAAGTGAATGGAACTGCCTCACCCATGAGTCTAAATTGTTGTTTCAAAAAGAACCGTTTCAGATATCTACTATAGCAGATAGAATGGGATATCGCTTAACCGGGAGACCCTTAAAAATAAAAGAAGAAATCTCTTTATTATCTTCTGCCGTAAACTTTGGCACGGTACAATTATTACCTAATGGAAAGCTGATTATTTTAATGGCCGATCATCAAACCACCGGCGGCTATCCAAAAATAGCTCACGTTATTTCTGCTCATCTTCCGGTATTGGCACAAATGACGCCACACCAGGAATTGACGTTTGCTATGACTGATATGGAAACAGCAGAAGGCGAATTATTTCAGCAGCACAAATACTTACAACAGTTGCAAAACACCTGTAAATTAAAAATGGAAAGTTTCTATAATGCAAACCTGCGATCTTAATTGCGATATGGGAGAAGGCATCGGCAACGACGAAGCTATTATGCCTTATATTACTTCAGCCAATATTGCCTGTGGTTATCATGCCGGAAACGAGGTTACTATGCAGCAAACGGTTCTGCTGGCAAAAAAACATGGAGTAGCCGTTGGAGCGCATCCATCTTTTTTAGACCGGCAAAATTTTGGAAGAACAGAAGTAAAAACCACTCCAGCCGAAGTATATCAACTGGTAAGCGATCAAATAAATAATCTGAAAAAAATAGCTGCTGCCCATAGTATATTGCTGCATCATGTAAAGCCCCACGGCGCATTATATAATATGGCTGCAAAAGATAAACTACTGGCCCATGCCATTGCGCAGGCGGTATGGGATAACCACCCCGGTTTGATTTTATATGGATTAAGCGGCAGCTTTTTAATAAGTGAAGCGCATATACTGGGATTAAAAACAGCCAGCGAAGTATTTGCCGACCGCACTTACCAGGACGATGGTAGCTTAACACCACGATCGGGGCCGAGCGCTTTAATTGAACAGGAAGCACAGTCCATTAATCAGGTATTACATATGATTACGAAAGGAAAAGTAACGGCGGTATCGGGGAAAGAAGTGCCAATTGTTGCTGATACTATTTGCCTGCACAGCGATGGGAAACATGCTGCTGCTTTTGCTCAAAAAATTCATCATACCTTACAACAATATAGTATTGCCATTAAAACCATCGAGTCTCAAATTCTTTAGCGGCACTGGTTTGGGTGCTGCTTTCCTGATGGCTAATTCTTCTATTGGTCCGGGCTTCCTTACCCAAACCACGGTATTCACGCAGCAATTAATGACCAGTTTCGGGTTTGTTATTTTAGTGTCCGTATTGCTGGATATAGGTGCCCAATTAAACACCTGGCGCATACTAACGGTTAGCGGGCTACGGGCACAAGATCTTTCTAACAAACTACTTCCCGGCCTTGGTTATTTTTTAACGCTGATGGTAGTACTGGGTGGCTTTGCATTCAATATAGGCAATATTGCCGGCTGTGGTTTGGGCTTAAATGTTTTGATGGGAATCACGTTTCAGCAAGGCGCTGTTATTAGCTGTGTAATTGCCTTGCTGCTATTTTGGATAAAAGAAATCGGCAAAATGCTGGATGGCTTCACTAAAATCTTGGGAACGGTAAAGATATTGCTCACACTTCTTATAGTATTCAGTTCCCATCCGCCTTTGCTGCAAGCCATTCATCATACCATTCTACCTGTCAAAATCAGCGCAGCGGCTATTGTTACGATTGTGGGTGGAACAGTGGGCGGTTATATTACTTTTTCCGGTGCGCACCGGCTGCTGGATGCGGGTATTCAGGGCCAAGGCCAAATAGCACAGGTAAACCGCAGTGCAGTAAGCGGCATTATCATTTCCACTATTATGCGGTTCCTTCTTTTTTTAGCAATTGTAGGTGTATTGGTTCATGGCGCCGTATTGGATAAAGATAATCCGGCATCCAGCGTATTTGGGTCTGCCGCAGGTGAAGTAGGATTCCGCATTTTTGGTGTGGTGCTATGGAGCGCCGGCATTTCATCGGTTATGGGCGCCGCTTACACATCGGTTTCTTTTTTTAAAACCTTTCATCCTTTATTTATACGTCACGAGCGGTGGTGCATCTCTGCTTTCATACTCTTATCCACCCTCATTTTTGTATGGATCGGCAAGCCCAAACAACTATTAATTTTTGCCGGCATCATTAACGGATTGATATTGCCGCTGGCATTGGCTATTGTGCTGGTAGCCGCTACAAGAAAAAGATTAATGAAAGGTTACCAGCACCCGGTATGGATGCAGTTAGCAGGCTGGATTGTAGTAGCGGTAATGAGCTGGATGGGATGGCTGACGATTGTGGAAAGCTGGAATAAATTGTTTTGATTTAATTATAATATTTACAGGTTTCTTTTTAATAATAACATTGCCACTTCTTCTACAAGCACTTTAGTTTATTTGTTACCTGCACCACTTTCAGCGAAGTCTTAATAACTTTAGTAGTGTATTTTACCCTTCCTTCCTGATATGAAATTCAAATATAAAATAAGGTCTTATGGAAACCTACAATCAAAACGATTCCAATCGTCGCAAATTTCTTCAAAATAGCTTCAGGATTACTGCGTTCTCCGGCATTGCAGGCATAAGCATTTTGTCCGGCTGTAAAGGAGAAGAAGATAAGGAGAAAGAAGTTTCGCCACCGGAAGACCTGATGCAGGAACACGGCCTGTTAAACCGCATCCTGCTCATATACGATACCTGCAACATTCATTTGGTTAATAAAGAAAGTTTTCCGAAAGAGGCTTTGCTTAATGCTGCCGGGATTATACGAACTTTTGTAGAAGATTATCACGAAAAACAAGAAGAGAATTATTTGTTTCCGCGCTTTCAAAAAGCAAACCAGTTAACCGACCTGGTGCAGGTGCTTCTTCAGCAGCATAAAGCCGGACGGGCTATTACCGACCAGATAATACAGCTAACAAAATCATCGTCGTTAACCGAAAATGAAAATCAAAAATTATCACAATTACTCACTGCTTTTAATACGATGTACCGCCCTCATGAAGCAAGGGAAGACACGGTATTATTTCCTGCCTTCAGAAAAATTGTTTCGCAACACGAATATGATTCTTTAGGTGAGGAATTTGAAAATAACGAGCATAAGATTTTTGGTAAAGACGGCTTTGAAGCCAATGTAAATAAGGTGGCCGATATCGAAAAATCTTTGCAAATTTATGAGTTGGCGCAGTTTACTCCTAAGGTATAACTTACTGATATTAGTCACTACAGCTATAGAACATAGCAAAGAGGAATAGTAGAAAGTTTCGACAGGCTGATTATGTTTAAGTACATTTATCACAAATCTTTGAGCCAGATTTTATGGGGAAATCCTACCTAAAATCCACAGTTTTCTTTCACATATTTTTATGGCATTTACCTGATAAATTTTTCTATTTTTCTTGCTAAATTCATTAGCTTTACGTGCTAATAAAATTTAAGAAAGACGGTGGTTTAAAGCCTACATCGGGTCACCATTCTTATTACATCTTCAAAACAAAAACATGTCAAATACCGAAAAATTAAAAGCGCTCAGGCTTACCATGGACAAAATTGACAAAGACTTTGGTAAGGGTAGCGTCATGATGATGAACGAGCGTGGAGAACAAACGCAGGAAGTAGTTTCTACCGGCTCTATTGGTTTAGATTCCGCCCTGGGGATTGGCGGTTTACCAAGAGGCCGTGTCATTGAAATTTATGGCCCGGAAAGCTCCGGTAAAACCACTATCGCCACGCATGTAATAGCCGAAGCGCAAAAGAAAGGCGGCATGTGTGCGTTTATAGATGCGGAACATGCTTTTGATAGTGCCTATGCTCAAAAGCTGGGAGTGGATATTGATAATTTATTGATCTCCCAACCGGATTATGGCGAGCAGGCTTTAGAAATTGCGGACCGTTTAATTCTTTCCGGTGCGCTGGATGTAGTGGTTATTGACTCTGTAGCTGCATTGGTACCAAAGAGTGAATTGGAAGGCGAAATGGGCGATAGCAAAATGGGCTTGCAAGCACGTTTAATGTCTCAGGCCCTGCGTAAGCTTACTGCCACCATCAATAAAACCAATACCATTTGTATTTTTATCAACCAGTTGCGTGAAAAGATTGGGGTAATGTTTGGAAACCCCGAAACTACTACGGGTGGTAATGCATTAAAATTCTATTCTTCTGTGCGTTTGGATATCAGGCGTATGAGCCAGATTAAAGATGGCGAAGAAGCAGTAGGAAATCACGTAAAAGTAAAAGTGGTGAAAAACAAAGTAGCGCCGCCATTCCGCAACGCTGAATTTGATATCATTTTTGGTGAAGGCATTTCTAAGGTTGGCGAAATTTTAGACTTGGGCGTTGAAATGGGCATTGTACAAAAAAGCGGCAGCTGGTTTAGCTATAATACTGATAAACTGGGGCAAGGACGGGAAGGAGTAAAGCAATTATTGAAAGATAACCCGGCAATGGCAGATGAAATTGAAGGAAAAATCCGCGAAAAAATAAAAGAATTACAAGGTTAATATCACTGGTAATAACTAATATATCTACTTACCCGCTGCTAAAAAGTAGCGGGTATTTTTTCAATAAGCATCACACAGGATATAATGAAAAAGCCTGCTGTGAACAGGCTTTAAGTAATCTATAGGTTGATAATTATACAGGTTTCAACAGATACTGGATTTAAGCGATAACCTAGGGGTTTTTCATACATGATTTATAGTGAGGTATATTCTTTTCAACAAGGTTGCAAATATCCTGCCATATATTAATATATTATTATGAGTTATCAACCAAATATCACTTTCTATAACAGGTGGTTTACCTTAGTAAATAATTTTAGAATACGGTTAAGAAGTAATGTTTTTGAATTTATATCACTAAAAATAATCTATGCCTACGGATCGAAAAATATCGGGAAAAAAGAATATTGCACTGGTCGCACACGACAATAAAAAGAAAGATTTAATAGAATGGGCCGTGCATAATAAAAATGTACTTTCCCAGCACCAGTTAGTGGCCACCGGCACCACAGGTACTATGTTGGAAGCAGAGTTGCAACTGCCCGTACGCAAACTATTCAGCGGCCCGCTGGGAGGCGATCAGCAGGTAGGGGCATTGATAGCCGAAGGCAAGCTGGACTTTATTGTATTTTTTTGGGACCCAATGGAAGCGCAGCCGCATGATAGTGATGTAAAAGCGTTGCTGCGCCTGGCGGTGGCCTGGAATATTTTAATGGCCTGCAACCGTACCACTGCCGACTTTATCTTAACCTCATTTTTAATGAATGAAGATTATATCGTTTCTATACCTGATTATTCGGGTTATTTAAAACGAAGACTTCCTTCATAATAGTAATTGTTTCAGGTAAAAAAGTTACCGGAAATTTAAAACTTGTAGTAGTAATATGGCTTTTAAAATTCAGGCTCCCTATACTCCGGCTGGCGATCAGCCTGCAGCTATCCAACAGCTTACAGATGGTATTGTATATGGAGAAAGACACCAGGTATTATTAGGCGTTACCGGCTCCGGTAAAACATTTACTATGGCCAATGTCATTCAAAATGTACAACGGCCCACGCTGGTATTGACGCATAATAAAACACTGGTAGCGCAATTATATGGCGAGTTCAAACAGTTCTTCCCAGATAATGCGGTTGAATATTTTGTGTCCTATTACGATTATTACCAGCCGGAGGCGTATATGCCGGTTAGCGATACCTATATTGAAAAAGACCTCAACATCAATGAAGAATTGGACAAGCTGCGGCTGCGAGCCACTACCAGCCTGCTTTCCGGCCGAAGGGATATTATTGTCGTAGCATCTGTTAGTTGCATATATGGTATGGGAAATCCTACCGATTATGAAAGCGGTATCATCCGCATTGCCAAACGCGAGAAGATATCAAGGCAGGGTTTTTTGCATTCCCTGGTCAATTCGTTATATACCCGCACCTCTATTGAGTTTAACCGCGGCACGTTTCGAGTGAAAGGTGATACAGTTGATATTAATTTACCGTATGTAGATTTTGGATACCGCATTACTTTTTTTGGTGATGAAATAGAGGAGATTGAAAGTATTGATATTCAAAATGGCAAACGAATTGGAAAGCTGGATAACGCAGCCATTTTTCCAGCCAACTTATATGTGGCGCCAAAAGATATTATGCAATCGGTGATGTACGAGATACAGGATGAAATGCAGGCGCAGGTAGATTATTTTAAAAGCGTTAATAAATTCATCGAAGCGCAACGGTTGAAAGAACGGGTGGAATATGATTTGGAAATGATCCGGGAACTGGGATTTTGTAATGGTATCGAAAACTATTCCCGCTTTTTTGACCGGCGTAAACCCGGAACGCGGCCGTTCTGTTTGCTGGATTATTTTCCAAAAGATTTTTTATGCATGATTGATGAAAGCCACCAAACGATTCCGCAGGTAAGTGGTATGTATGGTGGCGACAGAAGCCGCAAAATGACGTTGGTGGATTATGGCTTCCGGCTTCCATCAGCGCTCGATAACCGCCCTTTAAATTTCCACGAATTTGAAAACTTAATAAACCAGGTAGTATATGTAAGCGCCACTCCCGGCGATTATGAACTGGAGCAAACCGGCGGCAGCGTGGTAGAGCAGGTGGTGCGGCCTACTGGCTTATTGGAGCCTCCTATTGAAGTGCGTCCCAGTGTCAATCAGATAGACGATCTGCTGGATGAAATAGACAAGCGGGTAAAAAAAGGCGACCGCGTATTGGTAACTACTTTAACCAAACGCATGGCAGAGGAAATGGATAAATACCTGAAGCGAATTGATATCAAATCGAAATATATTCATAGCGAAGTAGATACGCTGGAGCGAATAGAAATATTGCGTGATCTGCGCCTGGGAAAAATAGATGTATTGGTAGGCGTCAATTTATTAAGAGAAGGTTTAGACCTGCCGGAAGTATCGCTGGTAGCCATATTGGATGCGGACAAAGAAGGTTTTTTACGCAATGAACGGTCGCTCACACAAACAGCCGGCCGTGCAGCCCGAAACGTAGAAGGACTGGTGATTTTTTATGCTGATAAAATTACCGATAGCATGCAGCGTACTATAGATGAAACATCCCGCAGGCGCGAAAAGCAGGTAGCCTACAATATAGCCCATGGCATCACGCCCAGATCGGTTTCAAAAAGTAAGGAGCAGGTTATGGCCCAAACTTCAGTATTGGATATTAAAGGCTACGATCCGGATTCGCCATATGCGGTAGAAGAAACGGTGAGTATAGCGGCAGAAGATGAAGTAGTATATGCTACTATTCCGCAGATGGAAAAAGCAATCGGTAAAACTAAAAAAGAAATGGAAAAAGCCGCTCGGGATATGGATTTTATGGAAGCGGCCCGCCTGCGCGATGAAATGTTTGCTATGCAAAAAAAGCTCGATGAAATGAAAAAAGTATAGGGGTAATTCTGTAAAGCAATAATAGGATTTTGCTTATTTTTTAGGTTTTCTCTGTATTTGTATGCCCCATATTGAGTAGGTATAATATCTTAGTTCTGCAACCATCCAAAAATCCAAATTATGAGAAATCGAACCTTCAAAGTATTGAATGTCCTGTCATTCTGTTTACTGTTTTTTGCATTGTATCTCAATTTTATTTACAAAGAAGATAACCAGGAAGCCAGCTTATCATCCATAAGCGCTGCTGCTTACGGCAGTATGTTGTGCAACCAGCCAGAAAACACTTCAGATAGTTGTGCCAATTTATCTGCAGAAAGAAACAACCTGGCATATTCCAAAACAAAATGCGCACATATAGTTGTATTAACTAAATAATAAGACACCCACCAATTCCCTGCAAGCCCGGCCAAGCCGGGTTTTGTATTTTATAAACAATTTCAGCCATTGTAATAAGTACCTTCGCTTATATGGAAAAAAAGTTGTTTTTACTCGATGCCATGGCACTGATCTTCAGGGCTTATTATGCGCTCATCCGCAATCCACGCATCACTTCCAAAGGAAAAAACACCAACGCCCAATTTGGTTTTACCAATACGATAATTGATTTGATCAATAATCAAAAGCCATCGCATATGGCCGTGTGTTTTGAATCGTCCACACCCACGGAGCGCCATAACGATTTTGCTGATTATAAAGCCAACCGTCAGGAAGCACCGGAAGACTTATCCCTGTCCATCCCTGATATTCAAAGAATATTACAAGGCTTAAATATCCCGATCATATACAGCGATGGCTACGAAGCCGATGATGTAATTGGTGCATTGAGTAAGCAGGCAGAAAAGCTGGGATATGAAGTATATATGGTTACGCCGGATAAAGATTACGGACAACTGGTAAGTGAAAAAGTAAAGATATATAAGCCCGGCTACCAGGGTGGCGATGTAGAAATAATGGGGCCTAAAGAAGTATGCGATAAATGGTGCATCCAGTCGGTAGACCAGGTAATAGACATATTAGGATTGATGGGCGATGCGGTAGATAATATTCCCGGTATTGCCGGTATTGGGCAAAAAACGGCCTGCAAATTATTGACGGAATACGGAACGCTTGAAAATGTATTGCAGAACGCTGATAACATTAAAGGAGCATTAGGCGAAAAGATCAGAGCCGGAAGAGATAACGCTATTATGTCTAAAAAATTAGCCACCATTATTACCAGTGTTCCGGTTGAATTTCACGAAGAAAATTTTTTGATAAAGGAATGGAATAAAGAAGCGCTTAGAGAAATCTTTACTGAGTTGGAATTTAAAACTTTGGGCAAGCGCTTGCTGGGGGAGGATTTTAGTGATAATGGTACTAAAAAATCAGTAGAAGGTATCCAAACCGATTTGTTTGAAAGTGCATCGCAAACATCAGAAGCTACTGAAGCGGAAGAGGCGGAAACTTCAGTAGTGCATCCTACCAAAAACATTAATACCACACCGCATGAATATGAACTGGTAGAAAGTGAAGGCGAGATGAAAACATTGCTGGAAGCCATAGCAAAGAATAACGAAGTTTCTTTTGATACGGAAACCACCGGTATTGATGCCAACAATGCCGAACTGGTAGGCTTAAGCTTTAGTGTGCAGCCGGGCAGTGGCTGGTATGTGCCGGTGCCGCCGAACAGGGATGAAGCTAAAAAGATACTTGCCAACTTTCAACCCTTTTTTGATGATGCGTCAAGAACATGGATTGGGCAAAACATTAAATATGATATGCTGATGCTGAAATGGTACGGCATGGAGCTGAAAGGAAAATTGTTTGATACGCTTCTTGCCCATTACCTGATAGAGCCCGACGGCAAGCACAATATGGATTGGCTGAGTGCCAAATATTTGGGTTATGAAACCATTCATATTGAAGAACTGATTGGCAAAAAGGGAAAGAACCAGGGAACTATGCGTGATGTGCCTTTTGATAAAATAAAAGAATATGCGGTAGAAGATGCGGATGTAACCCTGCAGTTCAAAAATGTATTTACCCCGATGCTCAAAAAGTACGACGTTCAAAAAGTATTTGATGAAATAGAAACGCCACTGGTGCCGGTGTTGGTGGATATGGAATATGAAGGGGTAAAGATTGATATGGATTTTTTAGCCGAATATTCCAGGGTATTGGAAATTGAATCACGGGTGCACGAAGAAGCCGTTTATCAGATTGCAGATGTCCGTTTTAATTTAGGATCGCCGAAGCAACTAGGGGAAGTATTATTTGAAAAATTAAAATTAGACCCCAAAGCAAAAAAAACAAAAACGGGCCAGTATGCCACCGGTGAAGATGTGTTAAGCAAACTGGCAAAAGAACACCCGGTAGTGGATAATATTTTGGCGTTTAGAGAGTACACGAAATTAAAGTCCACTTACGTGGATGCGTTGCCGTTATTGATCAATAAAAAAACAGGTCGCGTACATACTAATTATGCACAGGCAATAGCCGTAACTGGCCGTTTATCCAGCAATAATCCCAACCTGCAAAACATCCCTATCCGAACTGATCGGGGAAGAGAAATCCGCAAAGCTTTTGTACCCAGAGATGAAAGCCATACCTTGATCAGCGCCGATTATTCGCAAATAGAATTGCGCATTGTAGCTGCCATTAGCGGTGATGCAAATATGTGTGATGCATTTTTAAAGGCCAAAGATATTCATACCGCTACTGCTGCTAAAGTATATGGTGTGGAAGAGGAAGCTGTAACCAAAGAAATGCGGTATAAAGCCAAGAGTGTCAATTTTGGAATCATATATGGACAAGGTGCTTTTGGACTTGCCGAAAATTTACGCATCAGCCGGGCAGAAGCAAAAACCATTATTGAAAATTATAGAAACGAATTTGAAGGCATCACAAAGTATATGGATGATATGATCAACTTTGCCCGTGAGCATGGATATGTACAAACGGTGTTGGGCCGCAAACGCTGGCTGCGTGATATTAACTCCGGCAATTTTACAGTGCGTGGATATGCCGAACGCAATGCCATCAACTCTCCCATACAAGGCACCGCCGCTGATATGATAAAGTTGGCGATGGTAAAAATTCACAAAGCATTGATTGATAAAAAGCTGCAAACAAAAATGATATTGCAGGTGCATGATGAACTTGTATTTGATGCACCGACAGATGAAGTAGACGTAGTTAAAGAACTGATATTGGAGAATATGCAAACGGCTATGACTTTACCGAATAATATACCCATAGTAGCAGAAGTAGGCGTAGGTGCTAACTGGCTGGAAGCGCATTAGTTTTTACCGGCAATACCTGAAACACTTTAACAGTACCTCTTCAAAAAGTTTTAAAAACTTTGCTGAATACTATAACAGATGAATTGGTTTTATCATTACACCTTTTATATTGAAAAGATCGGCACCCGGTATTTTGCGGTAGCCGGTATTTTCTTTTTGCTGTTTTATGTGCTGTTCCGGAAAAAAGTTACGTATAATAAGATACAAACAAAACTGCCGCATACTAAAGATTATGTTCGTGAAATAGGATATTCGCTGCTTACCATTTGCATCTTTGCGTTTGTGCCTCTTTGCATATTGCATATTCCGGCTATTGCAAAAACCACTACTTTTTATACCAACATTCATCAGTATGGATGGTTATATTTCTTTCTTGCTTTTCCATTGATGTTTCTTATTCACGACACCTACTTTTATTGGACGCACCGGCTGATGCACCACAAAAAATTATTTAAAACTTTTCATTTAGTACATCATAAATCTACCAATCCATCGCCCTGGGCTGCGTATGCGTTTCACCCGTTGGAAGCTGTCGTGGAAGCGGGGATTTTTGTAGTGTTCTTGTATACCATCCCCATACATCCGCTGCATCTGTTTATCTTTTTCTTTTTAATGATCGTGTATAATGTATACGGTCATTTAGGCTATGAATTGTATCCGAAAGGATTTCATAAAAATAGTTTTGGCAAATGGATCAATACCTCCGTTAGCCACAACCAGCATCATCAATATTTCATGGGTAATTATGGTTTGTATTTTACTTTTTGGGATAGAATGATGGGCACTATGCGAAAAGATTACGACAAGCGTTTTGAAGAAATCACCCGATAGACTTTTCTACTTTCCATATTAAACTTATTGCATCTGCTGCACTAAACTCTTCAGGTACTGAATGTGTTTTCCATACTTGTACTTGAAAGCAGCTTTACTAAAAAAGTAAAAGACAAGGAACAATGCTGCATAGCATACTATACGAAGGCCAAAAGGTTGTGCGTGCCACTTTGCTAAACTGGGCTCCTGTTGATAATGCATCAATATTTCCAGCAACACTATAAAAGCCACAAATACAATTCTTACTATTATTAAGCGCCATTTAGAAAAGTTTTCTAGCATGTGTACCTGCTTCTCCAGGTTTGATTTAATTTTGCCTTCCATATATTGCATATTACTTATCAGGCGATAACTAAAAAAGAAGTAGCTGCACATCATTATACAAATGACAACATAGCACCAAAACAACACATCGGAAAATATATCGTGATGCTTGGAAAGCGTAAACATAAGCATTAGCATTACGAAAGGAAGAATGATAAGCTGCTTTCTAAACCGGTGTTTTAAAACCGCTAACGGTCCATAGCTTTTGTTTTGTATCAGTTCCATAATATTTATATTTAAAGGGTTTATTTTTTCGGTGGAGTCTTTCCACGGTTGCTTAAAGTCATCGAGTTCCATATCAGTTATTTTTAGTCAGTTGACGTAATTTTTCTTTGATGCGATTCATTTTCACCCGCAGGTTTCCTGAGTTAATTCCTAATATATCTTCCATCTCTTCGTAGGTTTTATCCTCCAGGTACAGCATTACAATGGCCTTTTCAATTTCGTTCAATTGCTCAATAGCCGTATACAGTTGCTGCAATTGTTCCTCTAAATGCTGGTTAGGATTACTATCCATTATTTGTGTAGGGAGTGTGGCTGGCTCATACGACTCTATAAAGTTTTTTCTTTTGCGCAGGCCTGATATAGCGGTATTAATAGCCACTCTGTACAACCACGTGCTAAACTTAGATTGACCTTTAAATTTGGGATATGCATTCCATAACTGAATGATAATTTCCTGGAATATATCCTGCCGGTCGGCATCGGTTTTTCCATAGATGCGGCATACTTTGTAAATAAGCAGTTCGTGCTCTTTCACCTGTTTCTCAAAATTTAGTTTCAGTACTTCGCGTTCCAAGTTTTGGCTTTAATTGAATAGTCGCAACTTATAGCATTTTGTTACAAAAAAAGCTTTTACAATCTAAGAAGGCATGTTAATTGAAGAATGTAGGTATACTAAAAACAGAAATGGAAACAAATACTATGCAACCTACTATATACTATTGCTACGATGCATACTGCGGCTGGTGCTATGGCTTTAGCAAAGTGATGGTACAAATAGCAACGGAATATCAAAATACACTTGCCTTTGATGTGCTTTCCGGTGGAATGATATTGCCGGAAACACCTAAACATATTGCACCCATGGCCACTTATATACAAACAGCCTATAAGCAGGTGGAAGAAACTACCGGTGTGCAATTTGGACCAGATTTTTTATGGCACATTTTCAACCCCGATAAAAGTGATTGGTATCCCGATTCTACAAAGCCGGCTATTGCATTATGCATCTTTAAAGAATATCATCCGGAGCAGGCGGTTTTTATGGCAAGCGATCTTCAATATGCGTTGAATTATGAAGGCAGGGATTTAACCGACGATGAAGCATACCGGCATCTGCTCGAAAAGTATCATATACCCGAAAAAGCTTTTTACGAAAAGCTGCATAGTGTAGCCTATCGCGAAAAAGCCTACTACGAATTTGCATTAGTAAAGCAACTGCAAGTAAAGGGTTTTCCGTGTGTGCTTATGCAGGTAACCGATTCAAAATTTTATTTATTGGCGCAGGGCTTTACCGATTTTGAAACGTTAAAACAGCGCATAGAAAACGTGCTAAAAGAAATAGCTTAATCACCCGGTGGCCGCATCATACCACCGTTCCATGACCTTCCACTATTACGGCCCGGCGTACCTTTTCCAAAAGTGCGTAGGTTGTAGGTAAACGTCAGCATAAAGTACTGGCGCAATACCTGGCTTTGCACATCTTGCACATAGCTTTCCGTAACGGTTCGGGTAATGCTTTGGTTTTGCTTCAGCAAATCAAACACCGTTAATTTCAATTCGCCTTTTTGATTTTTTAAAAACTTTTTACCGCCGCTGATATTCCACAACCAATAGTTTTGATTATAGCCTGCCGTTAAACCACTATACAACTGGTTGTTTAAATCGTTTTGAAAAAACCATCCGTTCTTAGAAAGCAGCATCAACTGTACACCGGCAATTTGTGAAAAATAATTAGAGTTTTGCGTATTTTGAATATTGTTTTTTACCGTATTGAAATTGGCAGAATAGGAAGCCGTAAAATCTACATACTGGCTGATATTACTACCAATTACCGCACCTACATTATACGTAAGTGTCTTAGACATACTTTGAAGATTATTAAGCAGTCCCGGCAATTTGGTATACGTGATACCGCCGTTCATATTGATATTCGATTTGATAATTTTAACAGGAACCGCAAAGGTCAAAAACGAGCGAAGGCTTAAGTAGCCATCCAAATTTACCGGCTTCGTTAATTGGTAACCTCTTAACAACGTAAGCCCATGCCCAATAGCTGAATCCTGTGTAGGCGTGTAGGTGGCATTGGCTATATAATCGTTAGCACCCTGCAAAAAAATATTGGCTACAAACAAGGTGCCTTTTGCTGCATTAGTATATGTATATCGGGTACTCAGTAACTGGTTGTATTGCTGTTTCAAATCGGGATTACCGGCTATTACATTTGGCGGATTGGACACCGCATCATATACATCCTGCAACTGTGTTACCGAAGGCTGGTTCACCGATGCGCGGTAGAAAACCCTGAGATTACTTTTGGCAGATAATTTCAGCCGCAACATCGCATTAGGCAAAATATTGTTGAACGATTTATTAACAGACGCAGTTAGCGGAAAAAACTGGTTGCTGCTTAAGGTAGAAAACTGGTAATTAACACCTACAGCAACCATATTGTTCCGGTCGCCTCTGCGAAAAGAAATGCCGCCATTTTGCGTTTTGTAAATGCTATTGAATTTGCTGGACAAGCTGTCGTTGAATAACGAATATTTCGATTCCGCTGTATTAAATTTATACGATTCCTGATCGGCTTTGCTATTGGAATAAGAAGGATTGTAGTTTACCTGCAATTGCCCTTTTTTTCCTATCGGTTCCGTATATGCGAAGTTGGTAGAAACCTGGTATCCTTTGTTATGCTGGTCCGTTAACTGTTGGGTAGTAGAATCCTGTTCGCCAGTTGCCTGGTAAGAACGGTTGATGCCGGTTAAGTAAGTATTGCCATCATTAACATTAGAAGAAGTATTCACGTTCACGGATATGGTTCTGCCACGTTTATGAAAAGAGTGCCGGAAAAGAATGGTATTGTTTAAGTTATTACCAGAGCGGTTGCTATGGGTGGCGTTATTACTACTGCTTACTAATTGAGATGCGTGGAAATAACTGGCGGTACTATCTAATAAAGAAGCCTGGTTGTTTTGAAAGCTAAGGTTGGGAATGATCAACAACTCATTGGCCGAATCTATTTTATAATCAAACCGCATATTAAACCGGTGGTTATTATTAGTGCTGTTTTGGTTAGAGACTTCGGTATTGTTC
>JAICHT010000046.1 GCA_025924755.1 Chitinophagaceae bacterium
CCTGCAGCAGTGCATCGATTCGGCTATTGCCAATAACATCGCCTTAAAGCAAAGTGATGTGCTGGCGCAAAGTGCCGAGCTGGGCTGGCGGCAGGCAAAAGCCAATCTCTTTCCCAACCTGAATGCCTCCGTAGACCAGGGCATCAACCAGGGCCGCAGTATTGATCCGTTTACCAATGCATTTGTAAATCAGCAGGTGGTATATGGCAGTTATGGAATCAGCAGTAACGTAGTATTATTTAACGGGCTGAGCCTTCAGAATAATATCAGGCAAAATGCTCTGTCTTACCAGGCAAGTAAAATGGAGTGGCAGCAGGCAAAAGATAACCTGGAGCTTTCCGTAATACTGGCTTACTTACAGGTGCTCACCAACCAGGATCTGGTATCGCTGGCAGTGCAGCAAAGCGAGGTGAGTAAAAAACAATGGGAGCGGTTGAAAATTTTAGACCAGCAAGGCGCTATTAATCCATCTCAGTTGTCGGATGTGAAAGGTGAATGGATGAACAGCGAGTTGGCCATAATAGATAGTAAGAATGCACTGGAAACGTCGAAGCTTTCGCTGGCACAACTCATGAACATCCGCTATGATACTTCACTTCAAATTGAAAGGATAAGTGCCAGCGAGATCATCTCCATTTACCCCGCTACCGCAAATGATATTTATGAAAAAGCATTAAGCCAGCTTGCATTGGTGAAAGCGGTGGAGCTAAGAAAGAAAAGTGCCGAGTATACAGTAAAGTCGTTGAAAGGTACGTTGTATCCGAGCCTGGTATTGGGTGGAAATGCAAATACCAATTATTCCAGCGCGGCTACCCGGTCCGTACTTTTAAATACCACTGATATTGCTACCGATAACTATATCGTGCTCAATGGCAGCCAGGTGCCGGTGATGGGTAAACAATCCAATTATGCCGCCCAAAAAATTACATATGCCAATCAGCTAAACAATAATTTTTTTACTACGATAAACATAGGAATAAGGTTGCCCATTTTTAATTCATTGCAAACGAGGTTTCGTATAAAGCAGGCAAAGCTGCAGGTGAAAAACACCGCATTAATAGAAGAAAATACCAAGGTGCAATTGCGGCAGCAAATTGACCAGGCTTATTTAAATATGACCCATACATTGAGCCGTTACAACACGTTGCAGGAGCAGGTGGCCGCTTACAGCGAATCGTTTAAAGCAGCTGAGGTGCGGTTTAATGCAGGTGTGGGCACTTCCATAGATTATATCATTGCAAAAAATAACTTAGACAGAGCCACTATTAATTTAATTAGCGCCAAATATGATTTCCTTTTCCGCAAAAAACTGCTGGATTATTATAATGTAGTAAAATAAGAGCGACGGGTTTTTGATTTCTATGCCTGTGGTGGCATATTAAGATACAGGCTTACACTATAGAAAGTAATGACTGTTTCGTGCGTCTGTACTGCTGCAACAATGATGGGAGAGAAGAATACGGAATTTCTAAAAAGATTATAAGGTATTGTATTTATATTTAAACCGCTATTCTTCCAAATTATTGTTTAAAAGTGCCTTGCCATATGCAGAAAAAATCGTCACTAATTTCTTCGGTATTTCATCATTTGTATTTATTTCCATCAAAGATTAGTAAGGTTTATAAAGAGGTTTACCTACTGTCCCGATTAAGAAACAATTCGACAAGGTTTCATAAAGCGGCGGTTGCATTTATGTTGTCTATTGTTTTTCTTTCAATGAATGCACAGGCTCAAAAGCTTATTAATATAGAAACTGCGCATAATGCCGTGGTGCTTCAGGTGAATGACAGCAATTATGTAGGGATGATTTACTTTGGCCCGAAGCTCTCTAACGCTATGGAGTATGCGAATATACCGGCCATGTATAAACGCGGGGATGATTATTCCGGCATACTCAATTCGGCATATACACCCGCCGGTTCCAGCAACCTGGTAGAGCCAGCCATTGCCGTAACACATGCCGATGGCAATACATCGCTCGACCTGCGTTATGTAAGCCATACTACCAAACAACAAGCTCCTGATATTGCACTTACCAGTATTGTGTTAAGAGATCCGGTGTATGCCGTGGAAGTAACACTGTATTACAAAACCTATTTTAAGGACGATATTATCGAGCAATGGTGCATGATCAAACAAAAAGAAAAAAGTAATATCATACTTCACAAGTTTGCATCTGCCAATTTGTATTTAACGGCCAACAGTTACTGGCTAAAACAATACCACGGCGATTGGGCGAAGGAAATGCGACCCGAAGAAGCGCAGCTTACACACGGTATCAAAGTGTTGGATACCAAATTGGGAACCAGGGCCGATCTGTATCAGCCGCCGTCTTTTATGGTGTCGTTCGACAAAGCCGCAACTGAAGATGAAGGCAAAGTAATGTTGGGATCGCTGGAGTGGTCGGGCAATTTCCGGATAGACCTGGAAGTAGATCCGCTCAATAACCTGCGGCTGATAGCAGGCATCAATAATTTTGCATCCGACTATTCGTTGAAGCCATCGGAAGAATTTGTAACGCCTGCTTTTTTATATACCTTCTCTGACAAAGGAAAGGGCGATGCCAGCCGCAAAATGCAACACTGGGCGAGGGAGAACCGTATAGTAAACGGAACCGGTTCCAGGCTTACCTTATTGAATAATTGGGAATCTACTTTTTTTGACTTTGATGAAACCAAACTGGCAACACTTATTAAAGATGCAAAAAAGCTGGATGTGGATTTGTTTCTTTTAGATGATGGCTGGTTTGGTAATCAGTATCCACGCAATAACGACCACGCCGGTTTGGGCGACTGGCAGGAAAATAGAAAGAAGCTTCCCAGCGGTATTGGTTATTTGGTAAAAGAGGCACAGCAGGACGGAGTAAAGTTCGGTATCTGGGTAGAGCCGGAAATGGTAAACCCGTTCAGCAATTTATATCATACACATACCGATTGGGTAATTAAGCAGCCGGCACGTCCGGAGCATTTATACCGCAATCAATTAGTATTGGATTTGAGCAATCCAAAAGTTCAGGATTTTGTGTTTGGTGTGCTGGATACGTTGTTTACAAAAAATCCAAATCTGGCATATATCAAATGGGATTGCAATGCCGTAATTTATAATGCATATTCCGCCTATCTTCCAAAGCAGTCGCACCTGTATATTGATTATGTGCGGGGCTTGTATAAAGTATTGGAACGGGTGCGTGCTAAATATCCGAAAGTACCGATGATGTTGTGTTCCGGTGGTGGCGGTCGTGTAGATTATGGTGCGTTGAAATACTTTACCGAGTTCTGGCCAAGCGATAATACCGATCCGCTGGAACGGATTTTCATCCAGTGGGAGTATTCCTATTTCTACCCTGCCATCGCAAGCGCTAATCACGTAACCGACTGGGGCAAACAACCTATCAAATACCGGACGGATGTGGCTATGATGGGTAAGTTGGGTTTTGATATCGTGGTAAGTAAATTGAGCGAAACTGATTTGCAGTTTTGTCAGCAGGCGGTTGCCACTTACAAATTATTTAGTGATATAGTATGGCATGGTAACCAATATCGATTAGTGAGTCCGTGGGATAATGATATAGCTGCAGTAATGTATGTGGCAGATGATAAAAGCGATGCTATTGTATTTAATTATTTAGTGAACAACCGCTACGGCGCCGGTAGTTTATCACCAGTGCGGTTAAAAGGATTGGATGCCTCTAAGAAGTATAGCGTTAAAGAAATTAATTTGTATCCCGGAACCAAATCTACCTTAGATGGGACAAAAGAATATTCAGGCGATTATTTGATGACTATTGGTGTAAATCCGGATGTCAATGCAAGGCGATCCAGTGTTATACTGGATGTAAAAGAAGTAAAATAAAGAGTTGACCCGGCCGTTTTATCACTAGGTGCAGTTGCGGTTCACTTATACTTTGTTGCATAATTTTAGTTAGTTATAAAACCTCAGTACGATGAAAAATATCACCCGCAGAAATTTTGTAAAAGCCACCAGCAGCCTCCTGGCATTAACTGCAGTTGCTCCTACTTCTTACTTTAAAAAGAAGGAGCAACTTTTGTCTTTTTCCACGCTGGGTTGCCCGGATTGGTCTTTTCAAAAAATTGTAGATTTTGCTGTAGCAAATGAATACAGCGGGCTGGAGCTGCGCGGCATATTGCGGCAAATGGACTTAACCAAATGTCCTGAATTTAATAGTGCAGCTGCTATTGCTGATACCCGTAAGTTGATGTCGGATAAAGGTTTGAAGTTTGTAGATTTAGGCTCTTCGGCTACTATGCATTTTCCGGAAGGCGCCGAACGGCAAAAAAACCTGGACGAAGCCAAGCGGTTTATTGATCTGGCGCAGCAATTGTCCTGCCCATACATCCGGGTATTCCCTAATAATTTTCCAAAAGACCAGGATAAAAAAACCACTATGGACCTGATTGCAAAAGGCTTGGTAGAATTAGGCGCATATGCAAAAGGAAGTAATGTAATGGTGCTGATGGAAACTCATGGTGATTTAGTACACGCCGCGGATGTAGTAACAATTATGCAAACTGCTGCGTCGTCAAAGGTAGGCCTGGTATGGGATATTGTAAATATGTGGTCGGTAACAAAAGAGCCGCCGGCGCAGGTATATCAAAAGCTGAAGCCGTACATTCATCATACCCATATTAAAGATTTAAAAATGGTAGATGGTAAAGAACAATATACATTACTGGGCAAAGGTGAAGCGCCGGTATTTGAAGGTATTGCTGCATTACTAAAAGGCGGTTACAAAGAATACTATAGTTTTGAGTGGGAAAAGTTGTGGCATCCGGAAATTGCCGCACCCGAACTGGCGCTTGCCGATTATCCAAAAACAATGCATTATTTTTTTGATACCCATATATCATCCTGATATCAAAAAAAAACAAAAGCCGGAACAGTACCCGTTTATATGAAAGCTTTATCCTTGCTACAACCCTGGGCTACGCTGGTCGTGAGGGGCGTTAAACAAATAGAAACAAGAGGCTGGCGCACCGCTTACAGAGGCGAACTGTTGATACATGCAAGTCTTGGCAAGGCAGGCGAATTGCTGGCAGCAGAAGCTCCTTTTACTAAATACATTTCCAATTTTAAAGAGTTGCCCTTTGGTGCTATCCTGGGCAAGGTTTATTTAGACGATATCATTCCGGTTGAGGAGCTTTTTCTTTCCGATACTGCATTAAATAAATTAACGCTTGAAGAAAAAGCATTTGGCGATTACAGCCGCGGCCGCTACGGCTGGATTTTATCAGAGCCTGTACTATTTGAAAAGCCCATACCCATAAAAGGATCGTTGATGCTTTGGGAGTACAGCGGAGTGTTACAATTTTAAAATCAACAACAAAGCTTAAATTAATGGTTCTTTTTACATTTAATAAGAACGAAGGGCATCATCTGCAATTTTAACCGATATTAGCAATGCTAAACAAACGATTAATACTTGCTTAATGAAACGGAACTACTACATCGTAGCCCTTATAATGCTTACGTTCTTTGTCATTTCTTTTTTAACCAATGTGATTGGCCCGCTGATACCCGATATCATTAAGGGATTCAATCTAAGCCTTACGCTGGTAGCGCTTTTGCCTTTTGCTTTTTTCATTGCATATGGGGTAATGTCTATTCCTTCGGGCATGCTCATAGAAAAATATAAAGAAAAAAAAATAATGATTGCTGCATTTATTGTGGCTTTCTTAGGTTCATTGCTATTGGCATTAATACCCAACTATCTTACGGCCGTTTTATCCTTGTTTTTAATTGGTTGCGGTATGGCCATGCTGCAAGTTGTTATTAACCCGTTGCTACGCACTTCCGGCGGCGAAGAGCATTATGCTTTCAACTCAGTATTGGCGCAGTTAATATTCGGGCTGGCTTCTTTTTTAAGCCCATTAGTATATTCTTACCTGGTTTTAAATCTTAATAACAAGAACGGCACGCATGCGCTGGCAGCGTTTGTGCCGGAAAACCTGCCCTGGATTTCACTTTACTGGTTGTTTACTATTATCTGTCTTTTAATGATTGTTATTATCGCCGTATCAAAATTTCCGAAAGTATTATTGAGCAGCGATGAAAAAGCAGGCCCATTGGAAACGCATTTGTTGCTGTTTAAAAACCCGGTGGTTATTTTATTTTTTGTGGCCATGATGTGTTATGTGGGTACGGAGCAGGGCGTTGCCAACTGGATGTCGCAATTTTTATCTACGTACCATCACTACGACCCACAAACAACCGGCGCCAAAGAAGTGGCTTACTTCTGGGGATTGATGACAGCCGGCGGCGTGGTAGGTTTGTTACTATTAAAAATAATGGACAGCCGTAAAGTGCTGATAGGCTTTACGGTTCTGGCGCTGATCTGTTTATCGCTGGCGCTATTCGCTTCCGCAAAGGTTGCTTTGGTGGCTTTTCCGTTAGTAGGTTTTTTTGCTTCTGTAATGTATCCTGTTATTTTTTCGCTGGCGCTTAATTCAGTAGAAGAACATCATGGTTCTTTCTCCGGTATTATTGTTACAGGTATCATTGGCGGCGCTATTGTTCCGTTAATCATTGGCTGGATTGGTGATCACCTGGGCCTGCGTACCGGCATGTTGTTTTTGTACCTTACTATGGGCTATATTTTGAGTATTGGCTTTTGGGCAAAACCTATTATCACTAATAAAACCATTAACCTATTTGATAAAAAAGAAAGAACATAAATCTGTGTTATGAATAATGAAAATGTAATTGGAGTGGATTTGGGCGCTACTAATATCCGGGGCGCTATAGTAAGCAAGGATGCTATTTCAAACATTACCTCACAACGCATTCGCAGCCAGGGTACGGAGGAAGAAGTGCTGCAGGACGTATTTCATTTGGTGGATGCGCTGGTAGATTCATCGGTGAAAGCCATTGGTATTGGAGTTCCGAGTGTAGTAGATATAGAACAGGGTATAGTGTACGATGTGCAATATATTCCATCATGGGTGGCCGTACCTTTAAAGAAGCGGATGCAGGATCGTTATCATATCCCGGTTTATGTAAACAATGATGCAAACTGTTTTGCCTTGGGCGAATATTATTTCGGCAAAGGAAAAGGATATGATTCGATGATCGGGCTTACGATCGGTACCGGCGTAGGTGCTGGTATTATCATCAATCATAAATTATATCCCGGCTTCAACTGCGGTGCCGGAGAGTTTGGAACTATAGAATACCTGGATAAGGTATATGAATATTATTGCAGCGGTTCGTTCTTTCAAAATGTATATCAATTGGATGGTGAAGAAGTTTTTAAAAAAGCCAAAAGCGGCGATGCACGGGCCTTATCTATGTATAACGAACTGGGGGCTCATTTAGGCAATGCCATCAAAGCCATCATCTACAGTTACGATCCTGAGCTGATTATACTGGGTGGCTCGGTTCGTTTTGCATATAGCTTTTTTCAGGAAGCCATGTGGCAGCGCATCAAAACCTGTGTATTTACAAAATCGGCCGAAAGGCTGCAAATAAAAGTATCAGAACTGGAAAACAGCGGCATACTGGGTGCCGCCGCTCTTTACTATGATGCTATATAACTGACCTTAAGAAATTATAAACGCTAACACTTTACACTGCTAAAATTGTACTATGAAGCCTATTTTACTGGGTACCTTACTGCTTTTCTTTTTCCATTATTCATATAGCCAAAGTAATGATAAGGAAAGTTTCCGGATGATATTGGAAGATAATTGGAAAATGATGTCGGCACTTAAGGAGCCTGCAACCGGAAGTGCAATATCAAAGGTAAATTTCAAGATTGCCAACTGGCATACCGTATCCGTACCTACTACTATTATTGGCGGATTGCTGGCTAATAATAAATACGATTTTGATCCTTTCTTTGGCAATAACCTGGAGAAGTTGAGTGATACGATTTTTGATCATACCTGGTGGTTCCGGCGCCAATTTAGTTTGCCGGCAACTGAAGCGGGAAAGAACGTTGTATTGAAACTGCAGGGAATTAATTACAAAGCAAACGTATGGCTGAATGGCAGCCTGGTAGCCGATTCTAATGAAATAGTAGGGCCTTTCCGGATTATTAATCTCGACGTAACGAAGCATATCAATTACAAAGGTGCTAATGTATTGGCTGTCGAAGTGTTGCGGCCGTTTAACCCTCAAAAAGCGGGCGGCGACCTGGCTATTGATTATGCGGACTGGATTCATTATCCACCTGATTACAATGGCGGCATTATTAATAAAGTGGAGCTGAAAACCTACGATAAAGTAGGAGTGGAATATCCATTGGTAACTACCAATTTTGAGGATTCTACTTTGGCCCTGGCACACTTAAATGTATATGCAGTGGTAATGAACTTTTCTGATAAAGATGAAGACGTGATGGTGAAAGGTAAAATAAATGACAATATCAGCTTTCAGCAAAAGGTACATCTCACAGCGGGAGAGAAAAAACAGGTAGCTTTTAACAGTAAGGAGTATGCGCAATTAAATGTAAAATCACCACGTATCTGGTGGCCGTGGGAATATGGTAAACCCAACCTGAACCGCATCCGTGTTTCAGCCATTCATAATAATAAAACCAGCAATACGGTATCCGAAAATTTCGGTATCCGTCAGGTAACTTCCGAGTTAATTGATACGCAATCCCGCAAATTCAGTATCAATGGAAAGCCTATTATGTTACGGGGCGCCGCATGGTCGCCTGATATATTTCAGCGCCGGTCTAAACAGCGGCAGGAGCAGGAAATAAAGTTAGTACGCGACATGCATATGAATATTGTGCGTTCGGAAGGAAAGCTGGAAGATGATAATTTTTATGATCTGTGCGATCAATATGGGATGCTGGTAATGAGTGGCTGGATGTGCTGCGGTGCCTGGCAATACCCGCTGCTTTGGGATGCCTCCAAACGCAACATTGCTATGGCTTCCGACAGTAGCGTGATGTATTGGCTGCGCAATAAAGCGTGTATGCTGGTATGGCTGAACGGCAGCGATATGCCGCCTATGGATACTACGGTAGAACGGGAATATCTGACAATAGAATCGAACCTTAAATGGCCAAATCCTACTATATCCACTGCTGATGAAAGAAGGTCGAAAGTGTCAGGATACAGTGGCGTGAAAATGCGGGGCCCATACGAGTGGGTGCCACCTGTTTATTGGGAAACCGATTCGAATAAGCATGGAGGCAGCTGGAGCTTTGCTACTGAAATTTCTCCCGGCCCTTCCATTCCTCCCTACGAAAGTTTAGTAAAATTTATTTCTAAAGATTCCCTGATGTATGATAATAGTCATTGGCTATATCATACCGGCACAGGGTCTTTTGGCTCTACTCATGTTTTTGACAGCGCCCTCAATGAGCGCTATGGCCCATCATCTTCTATAAAAGAATACGTGGCCAAAGCGCAGGCACAGGATTATGAAGGTCACCGGGCTATGATGGAGGCATATGGATTGAATAAATACCATACAGCTACCGGTGTGGTGCAGTGGATGCTGAGCAACCCCTGGCCGGGATTAATATGGCATACGTACGATTACTATTTATATCCTGCCGGCACTTATTTCGGAATAAAAAAATCGCTGGAGCCTTTGCATATTATGTATTCGTATAAAGATAAAGAGGTGGATATTGTAAACTCGTTGCTGCAACGGTTTGCAAACCTGCATGCAAAAGCAACCGTATACAACCTGGACGGAACTATAAAGTATACAAATGCTGTGGAAACGGGCGTTGAGAAAGATGGTATAAAAAAATGTTTTGCATTACCTGAAATGGATGGGTTGTCGGATACGTACTTTCTGCGGTTGCAACTTACAGATGCTGCTGGTAAGATGCAAAGCATTAACTGGTATTGGCTATCGAAAAAGGAAGATGAGCTGAACTGGCGCCAGTCAAAATGGTATTATACCCCTCAATCCGGCTTTGCCGATTTTAGCACTTTGCAGCAAATGCCAAAGACCGGTTTGCGACTTAATTATACCTCCACTAAAAGAGCAGATAGTACTGTTTCGGATATAACGGTTACCAATAGGGGCAAAGCCGTGGCTTTCTTTGTACACATCCGTGCATTAAACAAAAACGGAGGCGAGGATATACTGCCGGTTATATTCCAGGATAATTATTTGTTGTTGGCACCCGGTGAAAGCAGAACCATATATTGTAAATATGCTAATAAAGACGCAAAGAATGTTTCGGCTCCATACTTTATTACTTCTGCCTGGAACCTTGATGCTAAAAACAGCAGCACGGCAAAAGGCGGAGGTTTTGCAGAAGATGTATTTACAAAATAAAATTTGCACAGCGCCATATTGAAACGCCTCGTATGGGTTGAAGCTATTGTCTATGTAAGAAGATAATTTGAATGGAAAACGCTGATCTTAAAATTTATAATGGTAAGCTGATTACTCCTTATCGTGTTATTAAAAACGGTACCATATTGATAAGAGATGGAGTGATTGCTGATGTGGTAACAGGTACTATTGATTATGCGGATGCAATCGAAATAGATGCCGGCGGAAAATATATTGCTCCTGGCTTTGTAGATATTCATGTGCATGGCGGCGGCGGCTACGATTTTATGGATAATACTGAGGACGCTTTTTTAAAAATTGCTCAAACGCATGCACGATATGGAACTACTACGATGGTGCCTACCACATTAACCAGTAGCATATCGGATCTTTTAGAAACCATAACGTGCTTTGAAAAGGCGGATAAAAAAAATGTTGCCGGTGCTCAATTTCTGGGTATGCACCTGGAAGGACCTTATTTTTCAATGAATCAGCGGGGAGCACAGGACCCGCGTTATATTCGCGATCCTGATCCGCAGGAATATCAAAACATTTTATCGCAAACAAACGTAATAAAGCGATGGAGTGCAGCACCGGAATTGAAAGGCGCTATTGAATTTGCACGGTATATTAAATCGCAAGGCGTACTCCCTTCGTTAGCGCATACCGATGCTATATATGAAGAAGCGTTGCTTGGTTTTGAAAACGGATATACTTTGGCTACGCACCTTTATTCAGGCATGTCGGGCGTTACACGCAGAAATGCATTTCGGTATGCAGGCGTTATAGAAGCCGCTTTTCTTATCGATGATATGGATGTAGAAATCATTGCCGATGGCATACACCTTCCGGCGCCACTTTTACAATTGGTTTACAAAATAAAAGGTTCCAGCCATATTGCATTAATAACCGATGCCATGAGAGCCGCAGGAACCAGCGCTACAGAAAGCATATTAGGTAATAACCAAAATGGTTTGCACGTGATTGTAGAAGACGGTGTAGCCAAACTGCCTGATAGAACAGCTTTCGCAGGTAGTATTGCTACTGCAGATCGTTTGGTTCAAACAATGGTAAATGCCGGTATTCCTTTGGCTGATACGATACAGATGATCACACAAACTCCTGCCCGTATAATGGGTACCACACACATTGGTTCTTTGGTAGCAGGTAAGCAAGCCGACCTGGTAATTTTTAATGAGGCTATTGAAATTGATACTACTATTATAAAAGGAAAAATAGTGTATAGCAAATCAGGAAACAATGAAAAGCACCCGTGAATTTTTAAAGGATAATCTGAAGGTTAAAGTTTTTGAAAACAGGTTGCAGTTGGGTATAGCCGCTGCAGAAGCAGTAAGCATATGTATAGAAAACGTATTGAAAACGAATGAGGGGGTAAATATCATTTTTGCGGCAGCTCCGTCTCAAAATGAATTCCTGGCGGAGTTAAGAAAGCGTCCTGTTAACTGGAGCCGCATCAATGCTTTTCATATGGATGAATATATTGGATTGGATAAAAGTGCGCCGCAAAGCTTTGGGCATTTCCTTTCTGTTCATTTGTTCAATCATGTTAGCTGCAAATCAGTCCATTTGATAGATGGAAATGCCAGTAATATGGATAAGGAATGCAGGCGATATTCCGATTTATTGAAACAATATCCCACGCATATCGTTTGTTTAGGAATAGGAGAGAATACCCATATTGCTTTCAATGATCCCTACGTGGCTAAATTTAACGATGAGGCGCTGGTGAAACCAATAGAACTGGATATCAAATCGAGAGAGCAACAGGTGAATGATGGTTGTTTTGAAAGCCTGCCGCAAGTGCCGACGCAGGCAGTTACACTAACGGTTCCAGCATTGTATAACGCATACTATATGTATTGCATAGTTCCCGGTTCTTCCAAGGCAGAAGCCGTATATCATACCCTTACCGAAAAAGTAAGTGAAGCCTACCCGTCAACCATATTAAGAAAACACGCCAATGCAGTATTATTTACTGACCGGGACAGTAGTAAATCAGTCCTTAACCTGAAGTGATTCTTATGGGTTTCAACTTCCTTGAAATTTTATAAAACTTATTTTTGTCGAAATAGAAAAGACGCTTATTTTTGCACCCCTTACCAATTAAGGATCGGTAGTTCAGTTGGTTAGAATGCTGCCCTGTCACGGCAGAGGTCGCGGGTTCGAGTCCCGTCCGGTCCGCTAATACTAAAGTTAATCTCGTTCAAAAGCCTGTAAAATGTCCGTTTTACGGGCTTTTTTGTTTTTAGCCCGGTCCAAAAAAGGTCAAAAAACGCCATCTCGGAGGTATTTATTCGGGCATTCAGAAAAGCCGTTTGGCTGAATGCCCGAATTTCCCGGAAACCCTTACTGGGCCTCATGTTCAGAATTTGAACCTGTCTTCCCCAGAAAGGCCAGAAACACTATTTTTAACCTTAGATCGGTGATTTATGGAAACGAGGATCAGTATTCCCTTTTATGGGAAGAAAGCCATTCGCACCAGCGACAAACTTCTGGCCGTTTATTTAAGAGTAACCATTAATGGAGAGCGGTTTGAAGTCAGCACTCAGCGCTACATTGAACCCGCCCGGTGGTCTGCGGCGGCTGGTAAAGCAAAGGGCAGTTCGGAAGAAGCTCTGAAATTGAATAACTACCTGGATGTGCTCAAAGCAAAAGTCTACAGCTATCAAAAAGAAATTATCCAGGAAGGAAATTCCTTCTCCAAAGAAACCTTGCGTGGAAAATGGTATGGCTTAAAAGAACATCGCCACACGTTAATAGCAGTTTTCCGCCATCACAATGAACAACTCAAAAACCTGATCGGTAAAGACTGTTCCAAGGCCACCTGGACCAAGTACAATACCACGCTGGATCATACCCTTGCCTATTTAAAGTGGAAATACCAGGCGCAGGACCTGGATGTTTCCAAAATTACCTACAGCTTCATTACGGACTTTGAATATTGGTTAAAAGGGATACAGCATTGCAACCACAATACCACGATCAAGTATATTTCAAACCTTCGAAAAATCATCAATTTATGCCTGAAAAATGGCTGGCTGACCAAAGATCCCTTCCTGGGCTTTAAAATGAGCAAAAAGGAAGTAATCCGGGAATTCCTTTCCGAGCAGGAAATTCAGGCCCTCATTTCCAAAAATATAACCAATGTGCGGCTGCGCCAGGTTCGCGACATCTTCCTTTTTAGTTGCTTCACCGGCCTTGCCTACATCGACGCCAAACGCCTGAAACGGTCAGCTATCGTTACCGGAATTGATGGAGAAAAGTGGATTTATACCAAACGGAAGAAAACCGACAGCCCTACCCACATTCCCCTGCTTCCAAGGGTTTTAGAAATTATGGACGGGTACAAGGAGCACCCGCAATGCCTACGCGAGGATAGCTTGCTTCCTGTCCCAAGCAACGCCAAGCTTAATGCTTACCTGAAAGAGCTAGCCGACATTTGCGGCATTTCCAAAAACCTGACTTTTCACGTAGCGCGACACACCTTTGCCACTACTATAACCCTCAATAATGGTGTCCCAATTGAATCAGTCAGCAAAATGCTAGGACATAAGAGCATAAAAATTACCCAGATCTACGCAAAGGTTTTGGATAAAAAGCTCAGTGAGGATATGCAGGTATTAAAGCAGCGTCTTAGCCGTAAATGAACCCAAAAAGCACTGACAGAACCATCCCTAAAAAAATCAAAAAATTCACGGGTATAAGAACTGCCATGGCAGGTTTACTTGTAGTACAAAATTACTCAGTTTCTTAAGGGGCGTAATCCAGCGCCAATCGTTTTGTCCGTTCTAGGAGCAGTTCACGATAGGCCTGCTTATCCTCTGTAGTCAAAAAACTGATATCGATCCATTCAATGCATTTAGGAATCAGTTTTGTAAAACGCAAGTAGGTAGCAGTAGTGATTTTTTCAGACAATTTCAGGTGCTCGGCGAGCGCATCAAAATCCCTACGTGCGAGTTTTGCCTTGCGCCCGTTGAGGGTAAGTGCCATTTCTTCCTTATCATCAGGAATGGCGAGCTTAGTGGATAGCAGGTCATAAGCCGGTGCAAGCTGGATGATATTATCGCTGTCAGTGAGTAAAGAAAAATTCTTAAGATGCATGTCAGCGTTGCCAGTGAGAAAACTAAAAAGCGTGAGCTCAAAAAACCGGCTGGCATCTATACCCGGCTGCATGGAATAGCGCGAGATAGCTTTGCCTACTCTTTCCATCGAGCTATGGTATTTATCGGTGGTCAGCGTTTCAGTGAGTTGACACGTATCTTCAAGAGCCAGCTTTTTTCCGTTTTCCCTATCAAATCGCTTGGTCAGGTAGGCCAGTTCACCGGATTTCAGGCGAATGAGGGTATGATCGGCGGTGGGTATTTTACAAACTGCACTCAGATGCATAGTCAGATCTTCGTTTTCAGGAAGATGCGGAAATTCTGGAGTTGGGGGCTTTAAAATAAAGCTGCCCCACAGTCCTACGATGGTAAAACGACTGCGCTTTGGATCGCCTGAAGTTATTTCCAGTGTCAGAGAAAGTTTGGGCTGCACTCCAGTAACAGCCACACTTCGCACAACAATCTCTTGGGCCAGTTCCTGCATTTGCTCTCCGGTATAATCCAACTCAGGCGGCGTGGGTGTACCAAAAAAGCGCTTGCTGCAACGAAGGTGAAAGTCCACTTCGTTTTCCTCCAAGGGCTGATAACAATATAAACACCGTTCATTCATAATAGTTCCTCTCCGTTTACTTGCTCCGGCTCAATACTTACTGCCCCAATGCAGTCCTTACAAGCCACTAAAAGGAGTCCCATGCGGTCATTGGGATTCATTTTCCAGTTTTTGATGGTGATGTCCAGCAGCCATCCTTCAGGAATCAGCCCATCAAAAAAGGGAAGCATTGTGCCGCTCAGGTAGGGCTCTTCGCGCAAGGGCAGTGTAAGGCTAACCGATGTGCCTTTAGCAATTATGTAGGCTTTATCATACTGAAAACCATAGCCATTTTCATCTTGCCACACTATGCCTGCAGGATGACCTTTAAAATATACTCGTCCACTTCTACGCATCTTTAAATATTTTCAACTTCGCCGATATCACTATGGGGAATCATTTGCACCAGATCCGCATTATTCGTTTCACGGTAAGCTATAGCATTATTGTTAGAAACAAATTTCCAGGCGGTAATTTCAGCCCCTTCATAAACCGCTTCGATAATAAAACCCACCAGGACTTTTTTATTCTTTAAATAAATATGAACATTGCGGTTGAAGTGGTGCAGTAAAATATCATAGGGGTCAGGCGTCTTTTCCGATTTTGGGGAAAGGGCATAGCCAAAAAGCTGTAGGACCTGATTGACCTTATCTAGTCGCAGGGTCTCCTTTCCCCGCTCCAACTCTCGAATAAAACGCAAGCCTACCCCCGCTCGCTCAGCCAGCTCTTCTTGGGTCAGTCCTAAACGATGTCTTTGATATTTGATGAAATTGCTGATGTGCTCGGAATAATTCATTTTATACCTGATCGGGTATAAAGATACTGCTTTAATTCATTTTATACCTGATCGGGTATAAAAATAGACCAATCAATTCAATTTATACCCGATAGGGTATAAATTAAAGTAAATAGAATGAAGAGCCTTGGAAGAACATTACACATGCTAAATTATGTACATATAC
>JAICHT010000047.1 GCA_025924755.1 Chitinophagaceae bacterium
ATGCTTCCTGCCGACCCCTACATATTAAAACGGTCATTGGGTGAAGATGAATACAATACCTTTAATTTAAAAGTAAGCTATGGCTATAACTATCAATATACGCGTAATAACCTGCAATTAAACAGGCGAAACGGCCATTTTAGCGAAGTAGGTTTATATGCCGGTGTATATGCTACTGACTGGTCGTGGTCAGCACTGTGGGTGGACTTTGATAATGATGGCATGAAAGATTTATTCATATCGAACGGCATTCCCAAACGGCTGAACGATATGGATTATGTCAATTATGTATCGAACGATGAAGTGCAGGAAAAAATCAGAAACAACCAACTGGGGGATAAGGATATGACGCTGATAGACAAGTTTCCGCAGATAAAACTTGCTAATAAGTTTTTTAAAAACAACGGTGATGTTACGTTTCAGGATCTGGAAAATAAAGTGGAAAACAATAAAGTCACTTACTCTAACGGCGCTGTATATGCGGATTTTGATAATGACGGCGATATGGATATTGCTGTAAATAATATTGATGATCCGGTTTTATTATATCAAAATAAAAGCAATGATGCCAAAGGCAAACCTTACCTTGAATTGAAGCTAAAAGGATCGGAAAAGAACATAAATGCAGTAGGCGCCAAAGTGGTAGTATTTGCCAATAAGGAAATACGAACCTATGAAAAATACCCGGTTCGCGGCTTTCAATCCAGTATGGAAATACCGATGCATATCGGCCTGTACAATACGCTTATTGATTCGATGTTTTTAATATGGCCCGACAATACCTACCAGCCAATAACCTGGACAAAAAATAATTCGAAGCAAACCCTCTCCTACCAAAAGAACTTACCTCATTTTAATTATAAAGAACTTACCGAACATTGGCAAAATCCTACAGAGGCGATGGAGGATATCACTAACAAGGTAGCCTTGAAATATAAGCATGAGGAAAACCCCTTTGTGGAGTTTGACCGGGAGCCGCTGATACCCTATATGGTTTCAAGAGAGGGTCCGGCCTTAGCCGTAGGTGATGCAAATGGCGATGGATTGCAAGATGTGTTTATCGGGTCAGCAAAGGGCAAAAGGGCAGCTATTTTTATTCAGCAACCCTCCGGACAATTCCAAAAAACAGATCAGCCAGATTTGTATAAGGATAGTACATATGAAGATGTAGATGCATCATGGGTAGATGTGAACAACGATAAAAAGATGGACCTCGTAGTAGCCAGCGGCGGTAATGAATATTACGGGCAGGAAGAATATTTAATGCCACGTGTTTATTTAAACAATGGCCAGGCGCATTTCACAAAATTAAATGGAGCATTTATTAACTTGTATGCAACCGCTTCCTGTGTGGCGCCATATGATTTTAACGGTGATGGATATGCGGACTTATTTATTGGCGGCAGAGCAGTACCCTGGGCCTATGGGCAAATACCAAGATCGTACCTGCTTCAAAACGATGGAACCGGAAAGTTTAAAGACGTAACGGCAACCTTTGCAAAAGAGTTATCCAATATAGGTTTTGTAAAGAATGCTATCTGGTGCGATATTGATAAAGATGGCGATCAGGACTTGATTCTTTCATTGGAATGGGATGGCATCTGCGCTTTTATCAATAATAAAGGAACGTTTACAAAAAAGATGCTGACCGATAAAAAAGGCTGGTGGAACTTTACGCTTCCCTGTGACGTAGATGGTGATGGCGATATTGATTTTATTGTAGGCAATCTGGGATTGAACAGTCGGTTAAAAGCTACGGAAAACGAACCGGTACGATTATATTATAACGACTTTGATGACAATGGTAAAAAAGAACAGGTGCTAACCTATTATCTGCAAGGCAGAGAAATTCCATTTGCCAATAAAGATGAATTGCAAAAGCAAATACCTGTTTTAAAAAAGCGTTTTTTATATGCAGAAAATTTTGCGAAGGCAACCCTGCAAGACATTTTTACAGAAGATAAATTGAAAAGCGCTGAAGTGCTGACTGCAAACTATTTTCAAAATGCAGTGCTTATCAATAACGGAAATTTAAGTTTTTCTCTTCAAGCGCTCCCATGGCAGGCGCAGCTTTCTACGTACAAGGATGCTGTAGTGGTGCAAGCTAACAAAGATTCACTGCCCGATATTTTGCTGGTAGGAAATTTTTACGAAAACAATATACAAATGGGCAGGTACGATGCCGATTATGGAACACTACTGGTAAATAAAGGAAAGGGAAGATTTAGTTGCGAAAGCATTAATGGATTGCAGATCAAAGGTCAGGTACGGCACATCAGGCCTTTAGATATTGGAAATCAAAAAGCCTATGTTTTAGGGAGAAACGATGATAGCACAATGGTTATAAAATTTAAATGAAAAGTGCAGTATTTAAAAAATAGGATAATAAATTTTGGTGATCCACTTTGTCGTATCAGGTTCTTTAGTTCTATCTGTAATCAAAGATTCGAAAGGTATGGCCGGTGAAGATAAGTGGTGATCCTGCACGTAATTATCCAGTTGCATAAAAGCATTCTTGACAATACCAGGGCCACCCTTTATTTGTGTTTCCAATATGTTACCCGGCACCATCCGCCTGAATAAAAAATTACCGGAGCCACTAATTTCTTTATCCAGGGGAATAGCAATCATTGTTTCAAGTGTATCCTTTGATATGCGGGTTACATGCAACATCGGATAACTTGTTTGCCTGGCGCCTAGTTCTTTCAGGTACGTTCTTAATTTATTTATATATGCATAGATAATTTCGGTAGATGGATAGGATGTTGTTTGAAACCGCGTAGCTATCAGCACCGTATCTTTTACCGTTGTTTTATAAATCGTCATACCATACGCATTTTCAGGTTGGTTTAGATAGCGCTGCAAATGGTCGAGAATAGCAGTCATATTCTTCTTGATTTGCACTGCCTGGCTATACTTTCTTACTTTACTAAACGGGTTGAAACCGGTAGCTATAGAACATTTCCATTGTAGCAAAGAAGTATCGGTACGCAGAGCCAGAACTTTTATAACACTATTAATATTAGTGCGATTTTTCTGAATAGACACGCCTAAAATATTATAATGTTGTTGTTGCATCTGATATCGATAACTGCCATACCGGAAGCCCTGTTGCTCATTTGAAGCTTCATTGGCGGAAGCAACCGGCCACCAGTTTGCCCACTGATGTTCGTCAGACAAAGCCCTGGTTATTGCATTTTGATTGCTGTTGATAATAATTGTTTTGGAAACAATAAGTGTATTTGGTATAAACAAGTAAATGCTTGCTATCAATAAAAAGCAAAAAACAAAAAATACAATAATCCATTTTTTCATAAGTGGCGGTAGTGAAAATTTTGAGGCTATAAATATCTAATTAAATTCCTTAAAAGATCAATAAACAAATTTCCACGCATATTGAATATAGATTGCCAATATAAATTTTGCTTTCTTATGGCTTTCCCTGTAAATTAGTTCATCGTATTGCTTAAATAGCCAACATGAAAAAACACTTTGCCTGCGTCTTCTTCCTTATTGTATTCATCCGCTTATCTCTATTTGCCCAAACCATTGACCCATGGAAGATCACAGCAACCACCATTAATCCTTCTAATTATTATGGCGTAACGGTGGCTAATGGCATGATTGGTATTGTTTCTTCACCCGAACCATTTAAGGTAAAAGATGTAGTACTTGCCGGCGCTTACGATTTGTATGGCCGCGGACGTGTCAGCAACTTTTTACGCAGTTTTAATTTGCTGAATATGTATTTGGATATAGATGGCAAACGCGTATCAGCAACTGGTGTAAGCAATATGAAACAGGAGTTGGATATGCGTCATGCCAGCTTCACCACTACATTTGATTATGGCGACCAGGCTTCAGTTACATACACTTACTATTCTTTGCGGCATCTGCCTTTCACCGTATTGATGGATGTAAACATCACTGCAAAAAAAGATATTACTATTATGGGCAGCAGTGTAATGGAAGCCCCGGATGCTTTAAGAGATGTGGAAAATTATTACAACGAAATTGACCGTCCGCATGTGGTAATCAGTTTGCTCACCTCCACCGCAAAAAGTCCCACTGGCAAATTATTGATGTGCGCCAGCAATACGTTTTTATTTAATGAGCCGCACGGGCAGGAGCCGCGTGTCATTCATGAAATGTGGGATAATAATATGCACCTGATGAAATTTAGCCGGAAAATAAAAGGTGGGGAAACGTATTCCTTTTCTATTGCAGGCACTTCCATTACCTCTGCTCATCACGATGATCCATTAAACGAAGCCGAACGCTTAACTATATATGCGAAGCTGGAAGGCCGGCAACGCTTAATTGAGCACCATCAGAAAGCCTGGGATGAACTGTGGAAAAGTGATATTCAAATTGAAGGTGATCCGCAATCGCAACAGGATGTGCATAGTATGTTGTATCACTTGTATTCTTTTGTGCGGGAAGGTACCGCTCTCTCTCCTTCCCCTATGGGCTTAAGTGGATTGGGTTATAACGGGCATGTGTTTTGGGATGCAGAATTATGGATGTACCCTGCTCTTTTGGTGATGCATCCTGAGTTAGCAAAAAGCATGATGGAGTACCGGTATCAACGGCTGGAAGCCGCCAAACGCAATGCATTTGCCAATGGCTTTAAAGGAGCGATGTTTCCGTGGGAAAGTGCCGCCAGTGGTGCGGAAGAAACACCGGTTTGGGCATTGAGTGGTCCGTTTGAACACCATATTACCGCTGATGTAGCAATTGCTGCATGGAATTATTACCAGGTAACGCAGGATAAGCAATGGCTTCGCGAAAAAGGCTGGCCTATATTACAGGCCACCGCCGACTTCTGGGCCAGTCGCGTAGAGCGGAACGGCCCCGGCAAATATGAAATTAAAGATGTAGTAGCGGCTGATGAGTGGGCAGAGAATATAGACAATAATGCCTTTACCAATGCGGCAGCAAAAGTAAACCTGCAATGTGCTACCCAAGCGGCTAAAATTTTGGGTGTAGCCGCTGAGCCCGATTGGATGAATGTGGCCAACAATATTCCTATATTAAAGTTTGATGATGGGGTTACCAAAGAGTTTGCTACCTATACAGGTGAAGGCATCAAACAGGCAGATGTAAACTTGCTGGCCTACCCCTTGAAGCAAATTACGGATCAGACCCAGATAAAAAAAGACCTGGCATATTACGAAACCCGTATTCCCAACGAAGGCACACCAGCTATGACACAAGGTGTGTTTGCATTATTATATGCACGCCTGGGAAATGCAGATAAAGCCTATCATTGGTTTAAAGAAGCGTATGAGCCCAATCTGAACCCACCATTTAGAGTAATTGCAGAAACAAAAGGCGGCACCAACCCCTATTTTGCAACAGGCGCCGGCGGTATTTTGCAAAGCGTCATTATGGGTTTTGGCGGCTTGGATATAACGCCATCCGGTATACAACAGGTAAAATCAGTATTACCATCAACCTGGAAAAGCCTGACCATCACAGGCGTAGGACCTCAAAAAAAGACGTTTGTAGTCAAATAATGTAACGGCAATTCCCTACATTTACGCACTGCCACAATTTGAAACAATTAACTGCCATAGTATTTTTATGTGTTTTTTTGTTTAACCTTGCCGGTTATCGCCTTCTTACGCAATATTGGCAAAGCCATGAGAACAAGCAACTGGAAGCAAAACTGGACAAGCAGCAGTACAATGAAAAGGACCTTATCTCCATAAAAACACCACTTACTTTACCTTATTACACCAACACATCCACCTTTGAACGGGTGAACGGGGAACTTAAAATTGATGGCGTAGTCTACAAATATGTAAAACGCAGAATTTTTCACGATACACTGGAAGTGCTTTGCATTCCGAATGGCGCAAAAATGCAACTGGATAACGTAAGAGACGATTTTTTTAAGCTCACCGCTGATATTCAAACATCCCACTCCGAAAAAAAGCAATCGGCTAGCAATACAATTAAAATACCTTCTTTCAACTATTGCAATAAAATAACTACTTTTTCTACGAACCTTTATTTGTTGAAGGAGCTTTCTTACCGTCCCTTTTATATACCTATATACTCTTTTACTGGTTCGTTGGCCATAGAGCAACCTCCCGATGCTGCATAGCGTCTCTTCATTATTGTCAATATTCCGCTTTACCAACTAAAATTGAACATGAAAAAATATGTATTTCTATGCTGTATAACAGCTTTGTTGTTTGCTTGTAAACAAAAAAATGATTACGCTAAATATATTCACGATCCTAACCTGTTTTGTAATACTGTACACCAACTGAATACTGTGGTAATGGGCAACAACTTCAGCCCTATTGTTGCTTCCCGAAATTATACCTACGCCAGCATAGCGGCTTATGAAGTTATTGCTGCCGGTTATCCGGCGCAATATGCATCCTTAGCCGGACAGTTGAACGGGCTCAAAACCATACCAAAACCTGATGCGGGCAAAAAAATAGATTTTGAATTTGCATCCCTGATGGCCTATTGCACTTTGGGTGAATCGGTAACTTTTCCAAAGGGAAGTATGAAAACCTATGTAGACAGCATTAAAACATTGGCAAAAGACCATGGTATGCCAAAGGATGTCTTTCAGAATTCTTTAGAATATGCTGATACGGTAGCTAATGCACTAATGGCCTGGACAAAAAAAGATAAATATTTACAAACCAGGGGCATGGCCGAATACTCTGTAGATATGAATGACCCCAGCAGGTGGATACCTACACCGCCGGCTTATTCTTCGGCTATGGAGCCTAATTGGAATTTGATACGGCCTTTGGTGTTGGATAGTTGTTCGCAGTTTGCACCGCCACCACCCTTAAAGTTTGATGTAACTGATAAAAACAGCGACTACTACAAGCAAGTAATGCTGTCAAAAACAGCTATTGAAAACCTGACGCCGGAGCAAAAGCATATAGCCGATTTCTGGGATGACAATCCTTTCAAATTAAATGTGTCCGGTCACCTGATGTTTGGTACCAAAAAGTTTTCGCCTCCGGGCCATTGGGAAAGCATTGTAGGCATTGCTGCCAAAAAAGCAAAGGCTGATTTCCCTACTACTGTATATGCATATGCTAAAACTTCTATTGCTATGTTTGATGCGTTCATAGAATGTTGGGATGTAAAGTATAAGTATTCCACTGTTCGCCCCGAAACAGTAATTAATAAATTTATGGATCCAAACTGGCGTCCTTATTTGCAAACGCCTCCTTTCCCGGAGTATACCTGTGGGCATTCTACCTGTTCCTCTGCTGCTGCGGAGGCTCTTACCAGCGTATTCGGCGATAACTTTGCCTATACTGATAGTACAGAACTAGAATTTGGCATTAAGAACCGCTCTTATACCTCGTTTAGAAATGCTGCCATAGAAAATAACTGGGCTCGTTTTTACGGAGGCATTCACTTTCATCATTCCTGTATTGTAAGCAATGAAGTGGGTAAAAAGGTGGGTGATCTTGTAAATAGTAAACTGGTAATGAAAAAAACCGGTGGGGCTGAAAAATCGGTAACCATGGTTGCCATGAAAAATTAATATCAATGCCGGTTTTTTACCGGCATTTCTTTTTGATATTGTACTTGCTGTAGCTGAGGTGGAGGTGGATAAATTTTACAACACTTTGTGCAAAGGTGAATAGGAATAATCCTTTTGAACTGTGATGAAGGAAATTTGCCAATCCAAAAACTCTTATTAACAAGTTCGACTCACTAACATTTCCCCGAATTATTTTAAATCTGAATAAAAATTTGCGAAACCGATAAGTTGCATATATATTTGCAACCAGTTGGTTTCATAATAATAAAATAACAACATAATGTAAGGAAAATTTATTACCAGACTGAAGAAAAAAATGTAGGAAGTAGCTAAATGGCCTGAGCAATATAGAGACATTTGGAAAAGTCGCTTAAACGAACTTAACAATGCATTATCAACCATCAAAACAAAGAATAAATGAACAACAATTTATTAATGGACTTTACTGTAGACAGAGAAAACAGCACTGTAAAAGTAAAAAGAGAATTTGCAGCATCTATATCAAACGTCTGGGCTGCATGGACCGAAAGCGAGCTTCTTGACCAGTGGTGGGCACCTAAACCCTGGAAATCCAAAACGAAAAAAATGGACTTTAAAGAAGGTGGACAAAGGCTTTATGCTATGGTCGGGCCAGAAGGTGAAGAGCATTGGGCATTAGCTGATTATAAGTCAATTACACCTCAAACGAATTTTAAATTTCTCGATGCCTTCTGTGATAATGAAGGGCATATAAATAACGATCTTCCCCGCTCCCAATGGAGTGTTGATTTTACCGAATCAAACAAATTGACCATTGTATATATTGAAATTAAACACGAAAAACTTGCCGACTTAGAAGCAATAATTCAAATGGGCTTCAAAGAAGGGTTTACTATGGCACTGGAAGGATTGGATGAACTTTTTATTTCAAAAACATTTTAAATTAAAACAAATGAAAAAGGACAAACTAATTTACTGGACGGCAACAATGATTATCTTTTTATTTGAAGGTGTTTTGCCGGCGCTAACCTCACAGACTGCAATGGCGAAAGAAGGTATAAAGCATTTAGGCTATCCTGAATATTTTGGAAATGCACTTGTAGTTTTCAAAATTGCAGGAGTATTACTATTAATAATCCCACAAATGCCAAAACGGTTTAAAGAATGGGCTTATGCAGGATTTACATTCAACTTCATTTTTGCTACTATCAGTCACTGCGCGGTAGATGGAATACATTTCCAGTCGTTCGCTCCATTAATAGTTCTTGCGGTTTTATTAGTTTCTAATTTATACTATAATAAACTTAATCCGGAAAACGAAACTACTTATACAACTGCAAGAAAGACACAGTTAGTTTGATAAAGCCAAGGTCATATGATAGCAGTAAAACCACTTACTTTCACTTCCATTCTATGTGTAAATATTATATAGATCGACGCCTTGCGGTAATGGGTTAATAGTAAGAGGAAACTACATTAAAAACTTTCCACAACAGCAGCGTTTATAGAAAAAACTTTAGTAATATAAAATAGCAGCCCGGGTAAAAACGGGCTGCTATTTTATATTACTATCCTCCTAAGTAATTAGGGGAGCCGTAGCATACCAGGTTTATTTCTTTTTTCTTTTTATCAAAGCTATGATAGCCCATATGGTAAGACCTTTTACTAGTAAGCGCTGAACGAACTTCTTCCGGTTATATTGCCATTCGGCACGCCATCCCAGTTCTTCAAAAAGGTTGGGAACGTTTCCATGTTTGAGATCATCAACTAATCCTTGCACCACATCCACACGATCAGCCAGGATTAGTGTCATCCAGTGGGTGGCAGTAGCCTCGCTATATTTAAATGCATAGCGACGCATGGCACCACTAAGGCCCGTTGGAGGTGTAGAGGTACCAAACACCCTTGTGATGCCCGGCCGTTCAATAGAATGAAACACTTCTATTTTTTCAGGCTGTTGCGGAGCTTTTTCATAATGTATCCGTTCATAATCGGCACCATTCCAATGTTTCATGGGATAGGTAGGATCATTTTCAGGATCGGCATCCATACCCCAGCCGGGAATGTCCTTTGGTTCATTTGCTATTTTTCTATCCAATTCGGGGTTGATTATTTGTTCCATAAAAAATATTTAAACTGCAAATGCCTTTGGTGGTATCAGCAGCGGTTTAATGATGTTGTCAAGTTTTTCGGAGAACATCCGGTAAGCATCAGGTATATCTTCCAATGGAATGCGGTGAGAGATAATTCCTTTGGGGTCCAGCCTTCCGCTCATCACATGGTCTATGAGTTTAGGAAGCAGGCGTTTCACTGAAGCCTGGTTAGCTCTTACCGTAATTCCTTTGTTCATAAGGCTTCCAACCGGCACTAAATTCCAAGGCGGGCCATAAACACCAACAATAGACAGAATACCACCTTTTTTTACAGAGTTAATAGCCCAATGCAGCGCTGTTGCACTGCCTGCTTGCATCAGTAATTTTTTGCCCGTGATGCTTTGCAGCTTGCTGCCCGAGGCATCGCAACCAACGGCATCAATGCACACATCAGCGCCCAACCAATCCGTAGCTTTTTTTACGAATAATACCGGGTCATCCATTTCTTTGAAATTATATGCTTCGCATTTAGCATAATTGCGGGCAAACTCCAGGCGGTAATCCAGGTGATCGATAATAATTACGCGACCTGCACCAAAAAGCCAGCAGCATCGTGCCGCCATTATACCTATTGGGCCTGCACCAAACACAACTACTGTATCTCCTTTTCGAATACCACCCATCTCTGCTGCCTGGTAACCAGTAGGCGTTACGTCTGTAAGCATCACCGCATCTTCAATGTCCATTCCTTCAGGTATCACCATAGGGCCTACATCTGCATAAGGCACCCGCACATATTCTGCCTGGCCGCCATCGTATCCCCCGGCAATGTGTGCATAGCCAAAGAACCCTCCAACGGCCGTTGCTTCAGGGTTTGACTCGTGGCAATTACCATAGAGTTCCTGTTTACAAAAAGGACAGGTTCCGCAGGCAATATTAAATGGCACTAAAACATGGTCGCCCTGCTTTAGGTTTTGAACGCCAGAGCCTACTTCTTCTACAATCCCGGTGAACTCATGGCCAAAGGTCATTCCGACTCTTGTATCGGGCACAAGGCCATGATACAGGTGAAGATCTGATCCGCAAATTAACGACCTCGTTACCCGAACAATCGCGTCGTAAGGGTGCTCAATCTTTGGTTCCGGTCTGTTGCGATCGGCCCTGATCCGGTACGGTCCTCTAAAATTCATCGCTAACATAAAAGCTGGTTTAAAAGTGAATGATAATTAAGAGCTGAATAATGGAGAGGAAAAAGATTGCTTAAAACCCTTTTTTTGGAAGTAAATTTTAAAACAATCCATACGAAAGCCGATACATATAGCGTGCCGGGATTATTGCAGGGTTTCAATATTAATAGTAAAATTTGGTATGCTCTGAGAAAGGAAACTTCCTGTAAAAAGCACAGAATTCAGGCTTTTAGCTTCAGAGGGCTTCTCTGTCTATATATAAAAAGTGAGCTCTAAAAGTCAATAACTGAACCTAGAAATTACATTCTGCATTCATCCGGCTGCATAAATATTCGTTTAATCATAGTACTTGATATTCAAGTGGAAATCTGATAAGTTATCTCAAGATACTTGAGTGCATAAGTGCCGGTAAATTAGCAAAGAGCATAGATAAAAATTGCGGAGTTTGATTCCTATATCTTACTGCATAAAAGTTATATCGAAGCGAACGTATAGTGATGCTTACATTTTAAAATCATCAGACTACCTGCTGGCAAAATCCTGCGTCCAATAAGTACCCGCACGGGCCACACCCATTTCAGTATACTTTTTATTCATCAGGTTTTTGCAGTGCTCGGTGCTTTTTATCCAGCCGTCTAATACCTGCTTTTCATCGGTATAGCCCATGCCTATATTTTCACCATACGCTTTCCATTTATACCCGGCATTTTCTATCCGTTGGCCGGCATTGCTTCCATCCGCTTCTATATGGCTGAAGTAATTTTTTTTTAGCATATCGTTACTATGCAATTGTGCAGCCTGCTCCAGTTTATCGCTCCAAACCAGCGGAGGCGCCGGGGCCTGATAAGCATCACCGCAATGACACCCTTTTGCCCGGAGTTCATTAACCATCCGCAGCATCAATACTTTATTAACCGGCGGGTTGCCGGTCATATTCTTTTCTGTAGAAAAAGAAAAAAACAACAGGGCAGCCAGGTAAGGGAAAAGAATACGTTTCATACGGTTTCTATACGCTTCACTATTGTTTTTATTTTTCGGGCTGCGTTAAATAATTGTTGACTTCCATATTAAATTACAAGAGCATTTTTTTCAATAGTATGGGTCATATAATTGTACAGAAGATTCTTTTTACTTATTATTTTTTGTAAATTCATCTTACGGCTAAAATCATTCGTCATGAAAACTTTATCAGAAACCTGGTTTGCGGAAGGCTATATTGATTTTGAGTTAAAAAAATATACGCTCCTCGCCTACCTAAAAGAAATCAATCATTATTTTACTGAAAATAAACTGTACCCCCAGCTATCCGATCTCATTTTTCATTACAATAACCTGGTAGCCTTTCGGGAAAATAAAAAATACTTGCAGGAGCAGTTTCCTAAAAAGCTAACGGGACTGCAAATTGAAAAACTACAAATGCTGTACGAACAAATAATTGCCGATGATGAACTGATGACGGAACTGGAAGATATCATTACCTATTCCGCAAGTGAAATGAAAACCACCATCAGCAGCGGAGCGGAGATCTATGAATTTGTTGAAAATAAACTTACCATCACACCAATCGGTTTAGTACCGCTGGACATACAGGAAGGCTATTTTTTTTTAAGTGCAGGAAACTCCAAAGACACCCGTGTGTATCATTACCGCTTATCTTTTTTTGAAAAACACGACGAACGTTTCCGCAGTATAAAAACTGCCTATATTGATATGCTGCAACGCAGTATGGTTAATACGTACGAGAATATTAAATACGACCTGATAAGAAGCCGGAGCACTATAGCAAATCCTGCAGTGTACAGTATTGAAACGGAGTTACCTTTTCCTGTGGAAGAAACCGTATTGCCCGTTGCCAAAAGATGCCTGGTAAAGTATATTACTGCTGCCTAAACCATATTAAACATTCACCTGCGGCGACTTGCTTCTTTTCAGTGCAGGGGTTATCAGGCGCAGCATATGCACTGCTACAGCCAGTGCTATCAAGGCAAAGCCTAAATAAAACCAATTGCTTAAAAAACGGTTTTCCTTAAATATGACAAACGCCAAAATAATTCCATATACCGGCTCTAGCGTTAACGTAAGGTTCATAGTAAAAGCCGATATTTTTTTCAACGACATAATATAAAGAAAGAAAGTAAAAATGGTGCAAACCCAGCTTAATATCAACAGCCATATCCAGTCCATAGTGGTTGGATAAACTTCTTTAGGCGGCAGCACATAATTACATAAAGGCAATAGCAAGCTAAGCCCGACAAAACCACCAGTCAACTGGTATAATGTTATCTGCTTCGCATCATAGGTATCAATCATTTTTTTATTAAGTACCGATACCAAAACGGTCAGCAAAGCCGCTATTAATCCTACAATAATACCAACGGAAAATTGCAAATGCGTATTGTAAATAATGAGTATGCCGGCAATGGCAAACAAACCCAGTAAAATCTCAAACGGCTCAAAACGTTTTTTCAAAAGCAACGGCTCAATAATAGAAGAAAGCAGCGCCGATGTAGAAAGGCAGGTGAGTGCAATAGTAACATTGGAATACTTGATGCTGCCATAAAAACACACCCAGTGAAATGCCTGTATGGTACCAATAGTACCTATATGCAGCACCGATTTAAACGGCACTTTTTTAATTTGCTTCAGCAGTGCATATAATATCCAAAGTGTAACCACGGTTATTAAAAGCCGGTACCAAACCAGCAAGACCGAATCGAGGGTGATGGCCCTGCCCAGCACACCCGTAAAGCCCCACAAAAAAACAGCCGCATTCAATTGCAACAACGCCTTTTTCATACCATCAAAGAAAAGGTAAGATTTAGAAACATCAGCAGAAGTTTTTGAAATTAATACCAATAATTTTTGTGGCCAGCTTTTGTATTACTATACAGCTTCTCTTGTGTCGCACACATATACTCTATATTGCTATGAAACTTTTATTGCTTCATCAATTGAAGCATACTTTTCATTAAAAATGTTTTTCCATTTATCATTCAATACAGAAGTTGGCTTAAATTCGACACTTCTCAATAGTATATCATCTATGCAAAAATTTGTTTACGCTTTATTGCTTTTAACTCCTGTTGTTTCGGTTTCTGCTCAAAAAAAAAGCCGCAGCACACATATCATTACTCCGGTTGATTCTTCTCAAAACATCAACCATTATTTTAAAGCCGTTAAATGGCGCAATATTGGCCCCACCCGCGGCGGACGTGCAGTTACGGCCTGCGGCGTCGTCAATAATCCGCTGGTATATTATATGGGTACTACCGGCGGCGGTGTATGGAAATCGGAAGATGGTGGTGGAAGCTGGAACAATATTTCGGATGGCTATTTCAAAACCGGTTCGGTAGGTGCAGTGGCCGTATCAGAATCCGACCCAAATGTAGTATATGTGGGTATGGGCGAACATCCGGTTCGCGGCGTGATGACCTCCTATGGCGATGGAGTATATAAATCTACCGATGCGGGTAAAACCTGGACGAAAATGGGTTTGGATTTAACACGGCATATAGCCGGCATCAGCATCAACCCGCAAAATCCGGATGTGGTATATGTTGCAGCACAGGGTGCAGAATACGGCGGCACGGAAGACCGTGGTGTTTACAAATCGGTTGACGGCGGTAAAACCTGGAAAAAAGTATTGTATGTAGATAATAATACTGGCTGCTCTGATTTAAGTATGGATATGAATAATCCACGCATATTATATGCCGCCATGTGGGATTACAACCGATTGCCCTGGCAGGTAAGAAGCGGTGGAAAAGGCAGTGGCATTTATAAATCTACCGACGGCGGCGAAACCTGGAAAAAGCTGGAAAAAGGGTTGCCAAAAGATATAGGTAAAATCGGGCTGTCCGTATCCCGTGCCAACTCGGATAAAGTATATGCCTTAATAGAAAGCGATACACAAAAAGAAGAAGGTGGCTTGTTTGCCAGCGAAGACGGCGGCGCAAATTGGGCAAGGGTAAGCAAAGACCATCGGCTTACGCAACGTGCCTGGTATTACATTGAAGTATTTGCCGATCCGCAAAACGAAAACACCGTATATGTATTAAATTCTCCCGGGCTAAAATCAATAGATGGTGGTAAAAGCTGGACACGAATATCCGGTACACATGGCGACTTTCACCAGCTTTGGATGAACCCGAAGAATAGCCATAATATGATTATATCAAATGATGGCGGCGCTGCCGTTTCCTTCAACGATGGCAAAATATGGTCATCTGAAAACAACCAGCCCACCGCTCAATTTTATAGAGTAAATGCCGACAATCTTTTTCCCTATAATTTATATGGCGGTCAGCAGGATAACACCTCTGTAAAAATCGCCAGTAGAAATCCATCCGGGCGCAATATCAGTGATAGGGATTGGTGGCCCAGTGCAGGTGGCGAAAGTGCTTTTATCGCCTTTAATCCCAACGATCCAAGGTACGTAATGGGTGGTAGTTACCAGGGCACTATTGAAGTGATGGATACAAAGGATAATGAAACCAAAGGCGTCATGGTATCACCGATCCAGTATCAGTCGCTGCAGCCCAAAGAAATGAAATACCGCTTCAACTGGAATGCACCGATTGCTTATTCACCACACGATAGCAATACCTTTTATCATGGTGGTAATATTCTTTTTAAAACCACGGATTTTGGTAAAACATGGACGGCCATATCACCTGATTTAACCCGGCACGATACCACAAAAATGGGTGTAAGTGGCATACCATTTACCAATGAAGGCGCCGGTGGCGAAAACTATTGTACGCTGGCTTATGTAATAGAATCGCCGCACGAAAAAGGCGTAATTTATACCGGAAGCGATGATGGCCTGGTGCATATTACCCGCGATGGTGGTAAAACCTGGAGCAATATCACCCCGGCTGGTTTGCAGGAGTGCTTAATCAACAGCATCGAAGTATCGCCACACGATAAAGCCACTGCCTACATTGCTACCACGCGGTATAAATTCAATGACTATACACCTGCTATTTATAAAACCACCAATTATGGCAAAACCTGGTCGAAAATTACCAATGGAATACCGAATGGGGCATATACCCGTTGCATCCGCGAAGATGACAAACGAAAAGA
>JAICHT010000048.1 GCA_025924755.1 Chitinophagaceae bacterium
AACCAACCAGAAGGAACTAATATAGTATGATACAATAATACATTTACACTAATAGGAAACACCACCACGGCGAAAAATGGCGCATATTGATTTATCAGCAGCGATAGGCCGCCAATAATCTCGATAGATTTCATCATAGGATAAAAATATCCTACGCCCAGAAGGCCCGCTTTAAATGCCGCTACCCTGCCTGTATGATGGGGTTCATAGGGAATAAAATGCAGGAAATAATCCAGGCCAAAGACCAGGTAAATAAATCCAAGCAGGATCCGGGAAATCAGGGTTGCTTTTTTCATTGCGTAGTACTATTCACACCATCATTATTGTTTTCATCTATCATTTCATGCAATCATGCTTTCGCTAACACTTCGTTATTGCGTTACTATTGCTCAGCCGACGGACTTAAATTCATATTCGACTCCTCTTTTTGTTGTTTGAATTCCAGCTTTCCAAACTTCCAGGTAAAATTAATACCAATAGAGCGGAACGGAACTTTGCGAATACTATTAACGGTGAAGTTAGGGCCGTACAAGGCGCTTCGCATATTGACGTATTCATTAAACGGATTGACAGCCGTTAAAGCAAGGCTTCCTTTTTTGTTCCAAAACTGCTTGCGGATGGCTAAGCTATAGGTAGTAAAAGAAGGATACGTTCCTTGCACTTCGTGCCGTGCCGAATTGAAGTTGCCAAAAAATTCAGCTACTAATGTTTTAGTAAACTGGTAACTGGCGTTCATATTGGTGCGGTAGTTAAAACTGTTGGAGTTGTAACCCGGATCCAGCGCATTGATGGTATGCCTTCTAAAAATAAAGAAGTTGGCCCGTACATTGAACTTGGTGGTAAAATGCAGGTCGCCAAAAAGGTTGACGCCCATATTTTTTTCCAAACCAATGTTTTCGCGGGTGCTTACCGACACATTGGTATACGTAGAATCGCCCACTTTGAAAGTAGGATAATAAGTAATATACGATTGAATATCGTGGTTAGAAGTACGGTAAAATAAATTCACCATAAAGAAACCGGTCTGGTTAAAATTGTGGCTGTAGCCCAGCTCGTACCGGTTACCAACTTCAGGTTGCAGATAAGGGTTGCCGGCACTGATATTCTTTGGATCACTGGTATTGATAAATGGATTCAAATCCCGGTAATCGGGCCTTTCTATTCTTTTAGAGTAGCTAAGTTTAAGCATTTGATCATCGCCCAGCTTTTTGGAAAGAAACACAGAAGGCACAAATGTGTTGTAGCCCGGAATGGCTTCCTGGTGCTGCGCATTGGAGAAATAAGAATTAATTTCTGTGCGTTCGTACCGGCCACCCAGCTTTGCGTTAAAAAGCGTGGATACAGGGAAACTCAATTCTGAATAAAAAGCATATACTTTTTGATGATAGTTGAGAGAGTTTGATAAATAGTTGTCCGTCAAAAAAGTTTTAGAAGCCGGTTGATACATGAGTACATCTGCTGCGCTGGTAATATATCTTGCGTTGAGCTTGCTTCCAATACCCAGCAGCACATCCTTCTTTAACGGTTGGGCATAGTCGATTTTTACTTCGGTTTCTTTTTCTTTGCCCGGATTTTTACTATTGGTTCCATAGTAAAGCGAATCCTGCGGCATCAAATATTGATTGTTATTATTGGAGCTGTTATTGGTTCCAAAGCTGGAGTTTGCTTCAATATCTAGTTCCTGGTCTTCCTTTGCAAACGTTTTTTTATAATTAAGGCTGGCGTCTACATTATGAAAACTGAATACATTGCCGGTTTGATTGGCAGATAATATTCTGGAAAGGATATTGCCATTGACTGCAGTTATTTGTTGAAGCTGGTTGGTAAGTCCTGAACCATTATTGCCAAAATGATTGTATGCCAAGGAGCCGGTAATACTGCTTTTATCATCCACCGTATAATCAAAACCCATCCCGGTTTGGTAACCGCCTCTTTTGTATCGGCCGTCTCCGTCCTGGTGCAATAACACCATAGTACCGGCGCTGTCTGTTGAATTGCGGTCGGAGTTGTAATAGGTATTTGATCTTGGCCGGGTATTGCCACTTAAAAATGCATTAAAACCAAACTTTCCCTTGCGAGCATTAAAATTAAACGAGCCGTTTTCCATACGGGTGCCACCGGTTAGCGAAAGATTGCCGTTCACGCCTCTTGCCGTACTTTTCTTAAGTATGATATTAATAATACCGCCCAATCCCTGCGCATCGTATTTAGCACCGGGATTCGTGATTACCTCAATGCTTTTTATCTGGCTGGCGGGTATGGCTTGCAATACATCGGTAATACTACTTCCAAACGCAGAAGAAGGTTTTCCATTAATTAAAAAGCGAATGCTGGAGCTGCCGGCCAGTTCTACATTTCCATCTATATCCACCGATACCTGTGGCACTTTTTTTAAAACGTCGGTAGCGACGCCGGTTTGAGACGTAATATCTTTTTCCGCATTAAAAACCATTTTATCAATTTTGTTATCTACCAGCTTTGCCTGCGCTGTTACTACTACTGCCTGCATGGTTTCCTGCTTCTTCGCCAATACAATTTCTTTTAAATCAACCGGCTTATCTTTTTCAACTACTATATTGGCAAACGTATGGGGTTTGTAACCTATAAATTCCACCACTACTTTATAGTTTCCTGCCGCTACATTATCTACGGTAAAATTTCCTGAGTTATTAGTAGTGGTACCGTTTGATGGGATTTTTGCTCCTTTTAAAAACAAGGTGATGGTTGCATAATCCAATGGAGCATTTGAAGAAGAATCAATTACCCTGCCTGTAATCTTTGTAGTGGATGCGGAATTTTCTGGTTGCTGTGCCTGGGTAAGAAATCCGATGCTTAAAAGAAACATCAATAGTAAAGAGCCTTTCATGTAGCCGCGCTTTTAAATGAGCGGCAAAATTAATCCAAGATTCTGGTAAGATTCTGTGTTTTGATAAAATTAACGTAAGAATGACCATTCTAAAAACATATTGAAATACTAACGGAACCGGTAACCAACAATCAGCTTCAATATGGATTTATCGGTGGCAGAAGTAAAGCCCCATCCATATCCGAAATTCACTTCCCAGTTCTCCGAAAAATTAGCATCAGCAGCTATAAACAATTGATGTTGCTCCTCTTTATAGGGCGAAAAATGGGTGAGCTGCCCCATAGCGCCATAATATTCAATACCCGCCGACCAGGCTTTTAAAATATCATATGACACTTTAATATTAGGCGAGAATTCAAAGCCTTCTGATTGGTTCAATCCGTGCAGCGATTTGTCAAGCGTCGGGTTAAATGCCAGGTATATCTTTCCGAGTTTTTTATCAACAATAGGACGGATCTCCAGGCTCCAGTCATCTTCTGCATACTGCAGTTTTTGAAAGCCGCCTTCCACGGAAAGACTTACACCAACCGGCCAGTGCCACCGTTCAGGCGCCATAACCCTAGGCCTTATATGGCTGCCCACATAATTGGTTCGGCCTTGGTTGCCAATAGCATTAAAAACATAAAACCCCACCTCCAACCAATCTGTAAATCCATGCGTTACCTCTATGGTTTCATGCAGTATATGATGCGTAGGCAACACCTTATTGATGGTGCTGGTAGTGCCTCCAAACGTAAAGTTGCTATGCAGTTCCAACATCGTAGCATGTTTATCCAGGGTTTCAGACCCGTATACCTGTATTTCGTAATTGTCTTGCGCCCATACAGGCACTGATATCAAGGAAAGCAGCAACAGGTAAAGCACTTTATTCATCGTCTGACATTTCATTTACTATTTAATGATAGTTGTACAAAATTAAGAATGGGATATGTAAGCTTAATAAACCGATACTTATTATTTACAAACACTTTTAAAAACTATGATTTTAAAAATCAGGAATAATTATTGAAACAACCAAATGCATTTTGGAATGTTAACCAGCCTATCAGATAACAATATGAAAAACAACACAAGGCATAGCTTCATTATACAAAAAGTTCAGCCTGCCCTACTTGGTTTAATGGATGGTTCCGTTTCTACACTGGCTCCGTTGTTTGCCACAGCAGGCTTAACCGGCCAACCTATAAAAGCATTTTATGTAGGCTTAGCCGCATCGCTGGGTGCTGGCATCAGTATGGGTTTGGCTGAAGCGCTTTCGGACGATGGAAGCGTTACCGGAAGAGGCAAACCCCTTGCCCGTGGATTAATTACAGGGTTGGCTACTATGTTTGGCGGCATGCTGCATACCCTTCCTTTTTTATTGCCCAATTTACACCTGGCATTAAGGATAGCCTATATCGTAGTGCTATTTGAATTACTTACTATTGCCTTCATCCGTTTTAAATTTATGAAGACGCCGCTGCCGCAAACCATCGGACGGTGATAGTAGGCGGCAGCATTGTTTTTGTTATTGGAATATGGCTAGGCGGAATCGGAGGGTAATACCAGGTTTTTATCCAGTTTTTTCAATATATTAAAATGCGCTTTTGATTTCTGTAAATACTGATAGCCTCTTAAAAAACTCCAATAGGTGAACCCGTTTTTATGATTACAGGCGCTGATTTGATAGAGTATTTTCCAATGCCTTATCATTTCCCGGTAAGCTTGCAGCAAGGAAAAATTACCGGCATATATATGATTGGGAATCGAACCGGCGCCATTAAATTCTAATATGGAAAAACCGTTTTTTTCTTTTAAGTGCCGTGCAGAAACACATTTAATATCATACCGGCCATAGTAAAAACTGGTAGCATGGCTGATGTCATCAAACAGTTGAAGCAACTGGTCGTCAATTTCATCTTTTAGATCGATAAACTCAGCGCCATGGTAGCGGTTGCCAATATAGGATAAGTACAAAACTTCTCCTTTTGGTAAAATCTTTTTATGCAGTTCCCGGTGGTTATGCTGCGCCTCATTTAAAAAATTTTTAGCCAATCCCTGCTTTTCAATTAACGTAGCGATGGTATCTGTTCCATTGCCGGTGATGCTTAAAAGATTTTTTTGTATAAAGGCAGTGATGCCGCCTTTTTCCTGGTTCGGATAGCGGTAATAAAACACGCTTACTTCCAAAGGCATATCAATCAACTCTTGTAGGATATAAGCTGCCGGCATGTGCTGGTGATACAACTTCAACTGCTGTTCATTATCAATTTTGCGAAATAAAATTCCTTTCATCCCGATATCGGGCTTTACAATAAAAGGGTAGGAAATTTTATGCTCATTTACCTGTTGTACTACTTTTAAAAAAGAAGTTTCTGGATGAATAAAAAGGCTGGAAGGATAAAGGCATTTTGAAAGTTGATGATACATTTCCTGTTTGGTTTCGCCTTCAAAACCACCAAACGCTAATGTTGGATTGGAGGAACTGAAGAACCAGATGGAACGGCTTTTTATACAATACCAAACCCACACAAAAAACAAAGGGAAATGAAAAAGAGCAAACGGCCAGTGATACCAATCTGTAAATCGTTTTATAAATAATTTCAAATAAAATTCTTTAATTAAAACACATAGGTTTTTACTTCTACCAAATTATTTTCTGCATCCGCATAAATAATTTTTGGCTCGTGCTCATCTGAGTCTCCATCGCTTACATAAGCGTAGGAAAGCACATGTATTTTATCGCCTTCTTTAAAAAGCTTGGAAGCCGCACCATTCAACGTTACAAAGCCCTTTTTTTTACTACGCACTACGTAAGTGATAATCCGGTTGCCGTTGGATAAATTATTTACATGAACCTGTTCAAAAAGTTTAAGTCCTGCAGCAGCAATCAACTCATCGGGCAACGCAATACTACCCGGATAATTCTCCGAACTTTCCGATACAATAAGCTGTTGAATTTTTACACGCAATAATTGAATAAACATACCCATCCCCTCTCTGTTTTATATAATATCAGCAATAATCGTTCTTGAAATAAAATTGCAAACTATATAAATATATAATACGTGCTGCGTATAGCAAAATTACCAACGCGAAGGCTTTCTGTTTATAGCCTCCAATACTGTTATTTACATGCTTTTAAAAAGTAAATTATTTAGCACTACATTGAATATTCGGAAGGATTATGAAAATCTATTTGCTGTAAGAAGGAATGTAAATCTTACTTTTAAATCATAAAAATTATTGATTCGCTATTCAATATATTGCCATGAAGACATTGCTGCAATTGAAGTTTTCTTTTATGTTATGGATCACTTTATTTTCATCGCTGTATGCCACCGCACAGCATGCCGGTGTAAAAAAGCCACCTCGTACTATTACAACTACCAATGTTTCAACAACCAATAACAATACTAAAAGTAACAGTGATACCTATACGCTTCCTTACAACCGCATCATTAAATCGGCCGGGTCAGTTATTCGTTTTGGCAACCCTGAATTAGAGAACCATAGTTTGGCCTGTACCCTTCTTAGCGATGAAAAAACATTGGTTATTGAAGACCGATATGGCATAGCACTGGTGGATATCAGTAACAAAAAAATAATAGCACGCTGGAGCTATTATGATGACGCAAGGCTCAGTAGTTTAATGAGTACATTTTCGGGCATAAAAGCCGTTAAGATGGACTCCGCTACGCGTATCTATTGGAGCGCAGCTAACGGATATGATGGCCGGTCGGCTGTAATGCAGGCAATATGGGATGGCGTAAAGCTGAGTGTGTCCGTATTGGTTCCGTTCAGCCCAAAGCCACCGGCACTGGTAGCATTGCCCAATGAGGTGGATATCAGAAACGAATCGGGTAACTATTATTTATATGTAGTGCTCAATGGTAATAATGAACTGGTCAAAATAAAGTTAACTGATGCTTCCACTGTATGGAGTGTAGCCACAGGCGTGGCTCCGTATGGACTGACCGTAGTTAACAATAAAATTTATGTAAGCAATTGGGGCGGTCCGCAACCCACCGATACAACCATTGAAACTGCCGGTGTGCCCTGGGGTCAAGCCTATATCAACCACAGCACCGGCGCTACACTGCAAGGCTCCGTTTCTGTAATAAACCAGGAGAACGGACAAGTGGAAAAAGAAATACAGGTGGGCCTGCATCCTTCTGCCCTACTGGTGAGCCCCGATAAACAATTTGTGTATGTAGCCAATGCCAATAGCGATAATATTTCGGTAATTAATACAAGCACCAACATGGTGATAGATTCTATTGCCGTTAATTTATTTTCGGCCACTGGCTCATTATCTGGTAATACGCCCAATGCTTTGGCTATTGACAGTGCCGGCACTACGCTATATGTAGCCAATGGGTTAGATAATGCCATAGCAGTTGTCAGGCTGGGTGGGCAGGCTTCGCAAAATGGTAAAGGAACGGATTCGGTTCTGGGCTTTATTCCTACAGAAGCTTATCCCGCTGCAATAGCTTATGGCAATCATTCTCTTTTTGTAGCGAACCTTGAGGCAGAAGGGGCCATCGTTAACAGCAATACCATATTAGACCAGATGGATGCAAAAAGCCAGCTTGTCACTACACTTCCGCGTACAATAGGCGGGGCGTATAATGCCCATCATCAACTGGCTTCCGTTTCCATTATACCCATTCCGGATGCAAAGCAATTACAAAAATATACCGCTGATGTAAAGGCTATGAACTTTATTTCAAAAATAGAAGAAGCCGGGAAAAAGCCCCGAAACAATATGGCTCCAAAGCCATTGCCTGAACGCATCGGGGAACCTTCTGTTTTTAAGCATGTGGTTTATATTATCAAAGAAAACAGAACCTACGACCAGATATTAGGCGATATGCCCCAAGGCGATGGGAAAAAAGAACTTTGTGTTTTTGGAGATAGCATCACCCCCAACCAGCATCAGCTAGCTAAAGATTTTCTTTTATTGGATAATTATAAAGCATCCGGCAAATCTTCTGCAGAAGGACATCAATGGACCGACGAATCTATTGTGTCGGACTATGTAGAAAAAAATGTTCGTGCCTGGTTTAGAAGTTATCCGCACGTACAAACCGATGCGCTGGTATACAGCAAAGAAGGTTTTATATGGAACAATGCGTTAGACCATGGAAAAACCGTAAAAATTTATGGAGAAGCCTGCATTCCTGATTTTGATAACCAGTTAGGCTGGACACAGATTTATGAATTATATAAAAAGGGTAAGCCTTTTAATTTTAAAAATGTAAGCACCATATCAAGGGTAAGGCCTATCTTATCTACCACCTATCCCGGCTATGACAGCCATAGGATAAATGATCAGTTAAGGGCAGAAGCTTTTATTAAAGAACTTCATGAATATGAAAATGATAAAAGCGACAACTGGCCGCAATTGATAGTAATGGCACTGCCCAACGACCATACCGGCGGAATGATGCCGGGCTTACCCACGCCACGGGCTATGGTGGCAGATAACGATCTGGCACTGGGTAGAATAATAGAGGCAATCACCCACAGCCGCTTTTGGGATTCTACAGTAGTGTTTGTTACGGAAGATGACTCTCAGGATGGATGGGACCATGTTTCCTCTTACCGCACCACCGGCTTTGTAATCAGTGCATATTCCGTTTTAAATAGAGCGGTGCATACTGACTACAATCAAACCTGTATGGTGCGAACAATAGAACAAATATTAGGTATACCGCCCATGAATGCCATTGACGCTACGGCGCTGCCTATGTATGATTGCTTTAGCACAGACAAAAAATCCTATCGGTATAAACCGTTACGTAATAAAATACCTCTGGATGAAATGAATAAAAGTATCGGGCAGCTAAAAGGTAAAAGTAAAGAATATGCACTGCTTTCTATGAAGCCCGAGTTTGCACATATTGATGGAGGCGATGATGATATATGGAACCGGATCATATGGTTTTCAACAATGGGCGATAAGAAGTACCCCGGTACAGCAAAAAAAAAATAGCTGGCTTTTACCTACAAGTTTTAAGATGAAGCTTTTTTATTATGGCACAAAATTTTGTACTGTTATCTCAACCATAATTATTTAATAATGAGTACGGAATATACTAATCCAAAATGGGACAAAGAAGAAAACCCCTATTCTAAACAGAGAGAAACAGATACGGAGCGGATCATCCACCGCCATTTGAAAGACAAAGATGATGTGATAACTGATGAAGATATACGCAGTATTCGTATAGGCGAATCGGCCGAGCCTACAACAACTGGCTCCGAAGCAGCAGCCAGGTTTAATGAGGAAAGTGATGATATTTCAGCAGAGGAAGAGGATATTACAGATTCTGAACCCATTACCCCTATTGATGTTCTAGAATAGCAGCATTCATTTTATTTAGCGAACGCCCTGTATAAGATAAGCACCTAACGCTTTATCTTTGTAGACTATTATAATCACATATTAAGTACCACACCGGCACTTGTGTAATTAATAATAAAAAGCCCCAACAAAATATTGGGGCTTTTTATTATTTAAACGGGCCTTATTTTTCTTCTTCTTCAGATGCCTGATAATTAATATTGTTCTCGGCAATATCGGTAAGCTTATGGTCTGTCTCTTTTTCTTCTTCTAACGTTGTGCGTAATAATTGCGCTACTTCATTGTGTCCCAATGTTTCAGCTAATTGTGCCAAACCTCCGTAAGTAGCTATTTCATAATGCTCTACTTTTTGGGCGGCTAATATCAAGCCTACATCGCGGGTAGAGGTACCGGCATCCGTATCTTCAATGATAGTTTCACCTTCTTTGGTGATACCTTCAATAGCTTCGCACTTTTTAGCTTTTGCTTTTTTGCCCAGCTTCTCAAATGCCTGCTCAATACGGGTTACGTGAGTTTGGGTTTGTTCCAGGTGTTGCTCAAATGCCTGCTTTAGTTCATTGGATGTTGCAGCTTTTTTCAACTTTGGAAGTGTTTTCACAATATGCTTTTCTGCCCAATAAATATCTTGTAATTCGTCTATAAATAATTCCTGCAATAAGGAATCATTTGCACCGGCACCTATATTTTTGCCGCTCCTTGATTTTGATGCTGTAGTTGCCATAATTAAGTTTTATACATCTATAAAAATTTTATGCCAGTTTGCTCAAAAGTGGGACATTTCAAATGTTTGCCCTAACCTCTTTTTATTTTTCTACTGTTCTTGTAAAAGAAAATTATTTTTACTGAAAATTAGTAAGCATGACCGGTTCAGGCCCTATTATTATAGTTGAGGATGATATAGACGACCAGGAATTGTTTAAAGATGCAATTGAAAGCAATGGTATCAACAACGAAATTAAATTTTTTGATAGTGGGACAGATGCTTTACACTACTTGAAAACCACTACTGACAAGCCTTTTCTTATACTTACCGATGTTAATTTGCCTAAGATGGATGGCATTGAATTAAGGGCTGAGGTTTGCAAAGACGAGTATTTACGAAAAAAGAGTATTCCTTACATTTTCCTTTCTACCTCTGAAGATAAATTTGCCATTAATAAGGCTTATGAAATGAATGTACAAGGCTATTTTCAAAAGCCAAACAGTTTTTCGGGATTGCAAATCTTATTAAAACAGATTATTGACTACTGGTCAATTTGCAAGCATCCTAACAATACATAAACTGCTAGCATACATCAATCACTTACTTTTATTAAATCCGTTTTCTTGATCCAGCCTTTAGAGGTTTGTCCATCTTCATTAGTAAAGATGATATATACAAACCCATTCTTATCGTCAAGGGCTTTTAAAATAGCGTTATTCCAACTTACCAAAAAAGCTTTACGCTGCGAGCTCTCGTTGGGTGAATCATGAAAATAAGCCGTGCCTATTACTTTGTACCGTCCATAAATATGAGGCATTGCCAGGCGATCATTCAGCGTATCATCTGCTTGTTTAAGTGTAGCAGAGCGGCTAATAGAATCGTTGATCTTCTTGTACGGTGTTAATTGCGCACTGTCTTTTTTAGGTTGCGTTTTTTCAATAACCCCTGCCTTCTTTCTTTTCCTGGAAGCATCAGCAGGTTCAATTAAAACATTTTGATTTACCTCATTTTGCTCCGAATCTGACGGGTGGGCTGTAAGTGGCGGCATTACCGCTTTAGCCACCTGGGTTCTATTACCAAATAAAGGCTTACCAGATATTAAAAAATATCCTCCAATTGCACAAAGAATAATGACCAAACCCCAGAGAACAGATGGTTTGGCAATTTTTTTCTTAGCCGGCGCAACTACTACTGGCTCGTCTTCAGTATGCTTATTTACAAATATTTCATTTTCAGAATGGTGTCTTTCCTGTAGAAGATTGTCGGATGTTTTCTGTGGCTTTTTTATCGCACCTATTTCTTTATACCGGCGGCTGTTTAAATCATAATTGTGTTGAATTATTGCTTCTTTCTCTACAAAAAGTCCACCACCCGATATGTGCCTACTACTATTTTCCCTGCGGGCTTCCCAGTGTTTCACAACTTCTGCCCTTTCATCAGCGGTATCGTATTGCATATCGTAAAACCACACTTTACCGGTGCTGCCAACAGCAGTTTTGGTAAAAATCAGTATGCAGGTCTTTTCGGCATATGCATTTACCGCTGAGCGGTCCGGAAGCGTTATCACTGCTTCAAGCTTATGATTTTCAATAAGGTGCTCCCGCATTCTTTCACCCGAAACTGAATTATCGGACAGTATGCTTTGTGACATTAATACGGCTGCCCTTCCTTCATTTTTTAACCGCTTTGAAATCAGTGCCATAAAAAGCCATTCGGTCTTTTTACTTTGAGTGCTTTGCAAAAGATCCGGTTCAATTTCAGTTATGCTGTCGCCAAAGGGTGGATGCGCCAATATTAATGTAGCCTGCCCTGCAAAGGCTTTACTAGCTCCACTTATTGCATTTATTTCTTTTAGATCCGGATCTTCAATGCCATGCAGTATCATATTCATGGCACCAATACGGAGTATTTTTGGGTCCGCTTCAAAACCCATTAATGTATGCAATATGTAGTGCTCCGAATTTTCTTTTAAGATGACTTTTTCGTGTCTTTCGTTTCTAAAATCGTTTGCTGCTATTAAAAATCCGGCAGTGCCAGCACAGGGATCGCCTATAGCATCTGCAAATGTCGGATGCATCATTTCCACCATCATTTGTATAACAGGCCGGGGCGTATAAAATTTTTTGCAGGATTCATCCTCACCCAACTTACTTAATAAGTATTCATAACTTTCACCTTTCGCCTGGCTGTTCTGTTCAGCTATATCGCTTACCAGTGCTACTGCATCCGATAACAGGCTTGCTGTAGGAATATGGAATACAGCCCCTTTCATATACTTGCTGAAAACATTGTCGGTACTGTATTCGTTCAAATAATCATATGCACCTTTTCCCTTAGTAAAAAGCTGGTACCGGCTTTCAGCATCGGTATCTTTAAGGGTACTCCATCGGATTTGCCTTTGCTCAAAGGCAGCGAACAACCTCTCTTTGTCTTCCATAGACAGCCCCCCTGCTTGTTCTTTAGACGCCGCCTGCAGGCCGGCAATCCGTTTGATAAGCAGGTCGTCTAATAACTTGATATACAGCAAACAGGTAAGCTGTTCAATTACTTCTAAAGTAGTTAAACTGCCTTCTTCTTTAAAGGCGTTCCATACTTTGTTTATATGAATTTGCAGCTCTTTAGCTATCATAAAAAATTGAAGCAGAATTTATTAAATTACTATTTTAAAAATAAACAAATACTGTTCAATAAATTCAATCTGACTTCCGTCCTGCTATATCCAATAATTAAGCCTGTATTTGAATGTCTTTTCTAACAAAAGCGGCAATGACACGTGTTTGAAAATAAAGCTTTATAAAATTTTATGGCAATACCACTAATATAAAAGAGCGATCTGCAATTAAGTGAGCTTTTTATTAACAAGATGATACCTGTCCAATAGGAACAAAAGTGAAAAACCGAAAAACTTTTTAATTGCAAGGCTTGTTGTGTTTAAACTTAAGAGCGGTGGTATAAGGCTGATGGTATTAGCAAAAATTATTGTGTATAATAATAAGGCAAATTATCGCTAAAAGATAGTTTGAGTAAATTTTTAAACATCTTATTCGTGCAGCATTTACAAAGTGTTTAAGAAAATAGGTTCTATTTCTTTGTAGAATCCAACAAATATGGATTATATGTCAGTTTTACTACACGGTTTTACTAGCACAATAATTGACGCTATCTATTACATTCCTATCACTGCAATACCAGATTTCGAAAACTAATGCATCAACTATTAACTCCCAATTGTAAAGCTCCATCTACAGAAGAACTAATACATGCCATAAAAAACAAAGAAGAAGCCGCTATTAGCACCTTATACGACAATTATGCTCCTGTGTTGTTTACTATTATTACTAAAATAGTTGCCGATAATCAGATGGCTGAGGAAGCGTTGCAAAATGTTTTTATAAAAGTCTGGTTCAATATAGAAAGCTACAATAGTACAAAAGGCAGCCTGTTTACATGGCTGATCAATATATCCAGGAACGAGGCCATTGATGTATTGCGGTCTAAGCGTTACAAACACTATTTCGCAAACAGGTCGTTGGAAAGTGCTGATATGCTTTTTTCAAACAATACCTTGGTAAGCAGGCTGGATGACATTGGCTTCCAAAAACTTTTAGGCCAACTGGAACCCTCAGAAAAAACAGTTATTGAACTGATATATTATCGTGGATACACCTGCGTGGAAATAGCAGAAATCCTCCATATACCATTAGGCACGGTTAAAACAAAAATGCAGCGGGCCTATAAAAAACTCCGGGCTTCCTTTTTAGTGAAAGAGCATGCTTTTGCATAGTGCCCATTCCTCGTTTTTGCATCTTTAAATTCGTTGAAACGTCCAGTAACCGGCAATAATAGCAATAAGAATAGATAGTGGATATACCACAGTTTTCCGGTACCATATCTTTGTTCTTAAGGGAATAATAATTAATCCAAATACGCCGATAATTACAGTCATTTGCCCAAGTTCTACACCGGCGTTAAATGCTAATATAGAAGTAAAGAACTTATTCGGCGGCAATCCTATTTCGTTTAACGAACTGGCGAATCCCATACCATGTATGAGTCCAAATAAAAAAACCACCGCCACCCGCCAGGGTTTTAATTCGCTGAGCAATAAATTTTCAATAGCCACAAACATAATGGATAAGGCAATGATAGGTTCTACCAAAGCAGGTGGCGCCACTATCAGGCCTTTCATACTTAGCGCCAGCGTAATAGAATGGGCTACGGTAAAAGCAGTGGCTTGCCAGAAAATGGTTTTTATTTTAGTGCTAAGCAGGCATAGCCCTACCACAAATAATATATGATCGAACCCTTCGGGAATGATATGCTGAAAGCCCAATTTTAAATAAAACCAAACTACATGATTTGCCGGTGCACTTTCCAGTGCATAATTTATAGTATGTGCATATACGTTAGTAGCCGCAAAAAACACAATAAGCAGTGCAATAAGCTTTTGCAAGCTATTTGATATGCCGGGTTGTAACTTCATAAATCGATTACTTACTTGTTGAAACTGCTTTTTAAAAGCAATAAAATTTTGAGCATGTAAAAATCACCCATACAAAGCTGAAGTTAATCAGCAACCTTCTTACAATTTTGAAGACTCTACTAACTACGCATCATTGCCTGTAATACTATTCATAAACTTTGCAATGCCTGGCTGCTTTCAGTTTCTAACGCTTCCGGAATAACAGGATGATTTTTCAACGCCTCAATTAATAAAGCTTTTGCTTTAACAGTATCGCCGGCTTTTTTATAGATTAAACCTGCATGACAAAGCAATATCGGGTTTTTATTATTAGTACTTAATGCCTGCTGAATGTAAGGAAGTGCCTCCTGGTAAGATCCTTTGTTATAATATACCCATGCTACTGTTTCATTCGCGTCTATGTTTTTCGGACGCCTGTTGTATTCGGCTAAAGCATGTTCTAGAGCTTTATCTACTTTATTAATTTTCAAATAGGCATATGCCAGTTCTTTGTCTGCATAATGCCCGATGTTATCATCGTTATTAGCAGCTGCGGCATTTTTAGACATATCGTTGATTACAGACTTTGATAAAGCATCTGCTTTTTTATTATTACCTGTGAGCTTATAAATGTCTATCAATTCTTCTTGAAAATAATAGTCATTTACCAATGTATCCGCCTGCTGGTAATAGCTGATAGCGTTTGCGTAATCTTTTTTTGCGGCTGATATGCGGGCCAGGCCTGCAAGTGCATATGCGTAATTGGGTCGTTCATCCAAGGCCAATGCATATTGCACATGGGCTCTTTGCGTGTCGCCTATATTTTCATACAAATGGCCCAGTTGTATTCTTGACCATTCGGTTCCTTCATCGCCGGGCACACCGGCATCCACAGCCAACTTCATGGCTTCAATAGCACCGGGAATATCACCATATATTTCACGTAAATAAGAAGCTCTTGAGTAAGAACGCAGGTCCGGCCGAATGGACATCATTTTTTCTGCAGCCGCTACGGCTTCTTTATAATTTCCCATCTCTACATTCGCATCTACCAGCAATCCGTAAATAAATGCATTATATGGATTGATCTTTTCTGCATTGGCAGCAATAGCCAGCCCATCGCCAAAGTGGTGCTGCGACAGGTAAAGAAGCGCTTTAAAAGTTAAGGCTTGAAAATCATTTGGATCTTGCTGCAATACTGTATTTACTTCCTTCATAGCCGCCATATCGTAATACATATAGTTGCCGGTAACCCTGGCTTCTTTTATAAAAAGCGAAGCAAGCTCCATAGCCGATTTTTTATCATTCGGATCTTCTCGGACCGCCCGGAATAATTTAGCGGCGGTAGTACGGGT
>JAICHT010000049.1 GCA_025924755.1 Chitinophagaceae bacterium
GCTTTGAGAAAAACCTTTATTACATAAAATACTGATTAAAATAATACACACAATACGGTACATGATTATGCCTGTTTAAGAGGTTTTTGAGATTGCGATTCGATCCTTCCATCTAAAAGGTTGATGACCCGGCTTCCAAAAGCAGCATTTTTTTCGGAGTGTGTTACTTGTATAATGGTTACCCTTTCTTCGTTATTAATCTGTTGAAACAGGTCCATTATTTCTTCGCCCTGTTTGGAGTTTAAATTACCGGTAGGTTCGTCCGCTAATAATAATTTTGGCTTTGCAATTAAAGCTCGTACAATACCCACCAGTTGTTGCTGACCACCGGAAAGCTGGGAAGGGAATAAATCTTTTTTACCCACAATATGGAAGCGGTCCAGCATATCGCCTACCATGGCTTTCCGTTCTGCCTGTTTAATATTTTGATATAGTAAGGGTGTTTCAATATTTTCGTACACCGTTAGTTCATCTATCAAATGATACGCCTGGAATATGAACCCTATACTTCGCTTAAACAATTCGGAACGATGTTTTTCTTTCATATCAAAAACAGATTGCTCCAAAAAAGTATAGCTTCCTTCCGATGGCGCTTCCAGCATGCCGATGATATTAAGCAAAGTAGACTTGCCTGAACCAGACGGCCCCATAATAGATACAAATTCGCCTTCGTTTACCGTAAGATTGATGTCTTTTAAAATGAAGACGGGCCTGCCTGTTACCTGGTACCATTTGGATATATGCTTTAGTTCAATCATAAATTTTAATTGCGGTTATAGATAGTATAAACAGTGCCAATTATAGCCGTATTGAAAGGCAATGTGTTATACTTGGTATTCTGTTTTTTAGTGTCTGTTTTCATACAGCCGGCGTTCAGTTTTGATACATTATTCGGTTCGCAAATTCTTCACCGGATTGGATAATGCAGCTTTAATAGCCTGGAAACTTACCGTAACTAAAGCAATAGACACAGCTACTAAACCAGCTACAGCAAATACCCACCAGCTAACAGTAATACGATACGCAAAATCCTGCAGCCATTTATGCATAAACCACCCGGCAATAGGGAAGGCAATAATGAATGCAACAAGAACAAGCTTTAAAAAATCTTTGGAAAGCATATTCACAATATTGCTTACAGACGCCCCCAATACTTTACGAATACCAATTTCTTTGGTGCGCTGTTCAGCAGCATAAGTAGCCAGTCCAAACAAACCCAGACAGGCTATTAAGATGGCTAATACGGCAAAAGAGATAAATATTTTTCCGGCCTGTTGCTCGGAGCGATACATTTGATCAAAATCTTCACTCATAAAGGAATAGGCAAAAGATTCGTTTGGCACCAGCTTTTTCCATACGTTCTGGATATGACTAATCGTCTGTGCTGTATGATCTGTTTTTAAGCGAAAAGAAATAGAGCCTGTACTGGGTGCAAGCTTCATACAAAGTGCACCAATGGTTTGCCTCAATGACTCAAAGTTGAAATTCTTTACTACTCCAATTACTGTATAGGTTTTTGTTGCATTCGTTTTTAGGTCAGTAAGCTCCGTTATTCTTCTTCCAATAGCATTCGTGCCGAAACCAAATAACTGTGCTGCCGTTTCGTTAATGATGATGCCTGCACTGTCGGTAAGCAGATCCTGATTAAAATCCCTTCCCTGCACCATTTGCATACCCATTGTTTTGATATAATCATCGTCCACCCGCCAGAATTGTGAAGAAACCGCTTTGTCATTCTCCATATGGCCTTCGGGAAAAAGCGATTCATTATCCCTGTTGGAAGGCGCTACCGGTAAATATGCGGACTGAGTGCCAGATACCACTTCAGGATATTTCAACACTTCATTTTTAAACGTTTCTGCTTGTTTATCTAAAACATACGCATCTCTTACAATAAGTACCTGCTCTTTATTAAACCCTAATTTTTTATTTTGAATATAAGTGAGTTGCGAATAGATAACAATAGTAGCAATAATTAGTGCTATGGAGATAAAAAACTGAAACACCACTAATGAACTTCTTAGATAACTTCGTTTAAAGCCGCCAGACAGTTTTCCTTTCAATACCTCGATAGGTTTAAATGCAGACAAATAAAAGGCAGGATATGAACCGGCAATCAAACCCACTATCACTACCAGCATAATTAAAAGTGGTAAAAGATAAGGGTGTTGAAAAAGAGAGAGGCTTGGCTTTTTAGTTGCCAGTTGGTTCAGGTAAGGCAATAGCAAAAAGGCAAAGCCTATGGCAAATACAAATGCAATTAAACTCATTAATACGGATTCTGTCAGAAATTGACCAACCAGATTTTTACGTGGTGTACCTAACACTTTTCGTACACCTACTTCTTTAGCACGGTTAGACGAACGGGCTGTAGAAAGATTCATGAAGTTCACGCAGGCAATGAGCAAAATAAAAACAGCAATGACTGAAAAGATATATACTACTTGTATATCGCTATTCGGTGCCAATTCAGCTATCCTGTCTGAGTGAAGATGAATGGCTGTGAGTGGGGTTAAAGAAAAGTTGATATAATTTCCCGACCGTTTGAAATCTTCCTTAGAAATATGCATCACCTGCTGTGCCTGTGGAAATATATACTTGGACAACACTTCATCAAACTTCTTTTCAAATGCCTTTGCATCAGCATTCTTCCGAAACAATAAATACGTATTGAAATTAAAGCTTACCCACACATTCTGAGCCGCTTCTTCCTCTCCTGCCAGGGCTATAAAAAAATCAAAGTTAAAATGAGAGTTTTCGGGCACATCCCTGATGACACCTGTAACTTTATAATCATCTTTATTATTGAAGCGAAGCGTCTGCCCTATCACATTGGTACTACCAAAATATTTCTGTGCTGTACTTTCTGTTATAACTACTGTATGGGGTTCTGTTAGTGCTTTTTTAGAATTGCCCGCAATCATAGGCAGCGTAAATACATCAAACAAGGTAGAGTCTACGAAAATGATTCTTTCTTCTTTGATGTTCTGCATTCCTTTTTTGACAAGAGAAGATCCATAATTACGAAAGCGTACTGCATTCTCTATTTGAGGATAATCTTTAACCATGGTAAAAGCTAAGGGGTCAGGAGCAACAGCCAATTTCTGCAAATCGCCTCCAAATTTTATATCTGCATTTACCCGGTATATGCGGTTAGCATTTACGTTATACTTATCATAACTTAATTCGTCCAGGATATATACGGTAATTAAAAGACAGGTAGCCAAACCTACGGCCAATCCAAAAATGTTAATAGCAGAATACCCTTTGTTTTTATAAAGGTTGCGCAGGGCAACTTTTAAATAATTCTTGAACATATGCTTAATGTTTTATTCAGTCCGCAAACTTTTTACCGGGTTCGTTACCGCCGCTTTTATGGCTTGTATACTGATGGTTAGAAATGCTATTAGTAAGGCTGCAATACAAGCAGCCGCAATAATCCACATAGTAAAAGGTGCTTTATACGCAAAGCTTTCCAGCCATTGATGAATAAAATACCAGGCAATTGGCGATGCAATGAAAAAAGAAATGAATACCAGGCTCAAAAAATCTTTTGACAATAGGGATACGATACCGGTTGTACTTGCCCCCAATACTTTGCGGATACCTATTTCTTTGATGCGCTGCTCCACGCTGAAAGTAGTGAGGCCAAACAAACCCAAACAGGAAATAAAAATGGCTACAATAGTAAAATACCGGATGATAGCCGCCAGCCGTTCTTCCGCTATATAGTTTTTCTGAAAGTCCTGATCCATAAAACTATATTCAAAAGGTTCGTTTGGATTTAACTTAGACCACGCAGCAGCTATACTACTTAATGCCGGCTTTATAGCGCCGCCATTTATATGTGCAATAAGATAACTGTAATCCGGACGCTTATTTAATAAAAAACCATATGCCTGTATGTGCGATTGCAAGCCTTCAAAATGAAAATCTTTTACTACACCCACAATAGGAAACAGCACTTCATGACCATCTCTTGTAGCTGCAATATTTTTGCCTACTGCATCTTCAGGCGAAGTAAATCCAAAATCTTTAACCCCCTGCTCATTTAAAACAATACTATTAGCCGTATCAGCCGGAAAATCTTTAGAAAATAATCTTCCCGCAACCAAATGAACACCCATGGTTTGCAAAAAACTATTATCAACCCTATTGATATATACATCTCTTGTCTGACTTGCCGGAGTACCTTGTTTGTATAACAACCAGTCGGTAAAATTGACAATGCCGGGATAATAAATAGAAGCACCGGTTGCTGCAACGGAAGTATTGGTGAATAGTACATTTTTTAATGCCGGGTAAATAGCTTTGGCTGTGGTGGTACGTAATGGAATAACCAGTTGCTGGTCTTTTTGAAAACCCAGGTCTTTTGTACGCAGATAATGCATTTGATTGCTAATGGCTATAGAGGCTACAATCAGTGCTACGGAAATGACAAACTGAAATACAACCAGCACTTTCCGAAACGATATGGCCGCCAAAGAATTGGAGAACTTTCCTTTGAGTACTTTTATAGGCTTGAAAGCAGACAAATAATATGCAGGATACGTACCCGCAATTAAGCCAGCTATTACTGCAATCAGTAAAAACCCAGCAAACAAATAAATATATTCTCCGGTTGAAAAATAAAATGTTTTACCCGATACCTTTTCAAACAAAGGCATTAGCAATACCGCAAATACAAGCGAAATAAGTAAGGATATAAAAGAAAGCAAGACTGCCTCTAAAAGAAACTGGCGCACTAACGATGTTTGTTCTGCACCCAATACTTTGCGCACGCCAATTTCCATAGCTCTTTTAGAAGACTGGGCTGTGGAAAGGTTCATGAAGTTGACACAAGCAATCAATAAAGTAACCGCCGCAATAGATATCAGGATATATAAAAAACTAAGGCTGCCACCCGGCGTCACATTTCCTTCTGTAGCATATAAATGAATATCTTTTACCGGGGTAAGATATTGCTTTTTACTGCGGCCGGAAGCTTTCAAATCACTACCGGCATGTTGCTGAATAAAGGCGTCAAATTTGGCCTCCAGTCTTTTAGCATCTGCTCCGGGCTTTAATAATAAATAGGAGTAGAACATATTGTTGTTCACCATATCGGTTAAGCCACTTACCCATTCACCTACTTCGCCACCTTTCATCGACATTACAAAACGGGCATCAATATGCGAAGGAATTTTAGAAGGAATAAAAACACCGGTCACTTTAAAATCATATACTCCATTGGTGGTGCTATTGATATGAAGTGTTTTATTTAAAGCAGGCTCACTGCCAAAAATCTTATTTGCAATTTCTTCAGAAAGCACTACGGAATTCGGTTCATTCAATGCGGTAGCCGGATTTCCTTCCCTGAAGTTGTACGTGAATAGCCTAAAGAAAGTAGAATCAGCAAAATATCCTTTTGTTTCATAAAACGATTTTACATCTTTACCGGTTTGATATTGAAGCAATGTTTTATCGTCCTGAAACGCATCAATAAAACGGGTATAGCTTTCTATTTCAGGGAACTCCTGTTGCATAGCAGGCGCCATAGGTGCCGGAGTTTTACCCGACCGTCCTTCTTTTCCGTCCATTTTACTATAGGTATCTAACTGGTACAACCGGTCACCCAATTTCTGATAGCTATCATAGCTAAACTCTTTATAGATATACATGGAAATCAGCAGGCAACAGGTCAATCCGATAGCCAATCCGAAAATATTAATAAAGGAGAACATCTTATTTTTAAGAATGCTTCTGTATGCCAGCTTTATATAACTTTTAAACATGACAAAAGATTTTAAGTTTGTTATTCGGTTCGCAAGCTATTTACAGGGTTTGCCAGCGCTACTTTGATGGTTTGCAAACAAATAAGCAGTGATGTAATAATACCTAGTACTATAATGGAGAAAATAAATGGCGCTGCTGTAACACGTACTCTATATGCATAATCTGCAAGCCAGCTTTGCATAATATAGTAGGCAAAAGGACAGGCAACAACGACTGCAATAAAAATTACCCATAAAAATTCTTTCATAAATAATACAATGATGCCTGGAATAGAAGAACCCAAAACTTTTCTAATACCTATTTCTTTTGTTCGTTTTTGTATGCTTAATGATATCAAACCCAATACACCCAGCAATACAATAATCAACGATAAAATGGTGGCAGTATATGCGGCTTTTTTTAACTGTATTTCATTTTTATAAACCTTATTAAGCGTATCATCCATGAAAGCATATTCGAAAGGAGCACCCGGCATTAACGCATTCCATTTTTTTTGCAAAGCATCAATAGTAGTATTTACATTTCCTGCTTTGATTTTAAAAGAAAGAAAGCGAAAAACGGTATTAAGTTTCACCTGCATAAAGGTGATGGGAGGAACCTGCTGCTGCATGGAGCCAAAATGAAAATCTTTAGTAACACCGGATATGGTAAATAATTGATTGCTGCCCGGAAACTTTAATTGTTGTCCTATTGCATCTTGCGGATTTTTCCATCCAAATGCTTTTGCTTCTGTTTCATTGATTACTACTTTGAAAGAATCGGTTAAAGCATCATTGGGGCTATAAAACACACCGGCAGCCATAGGAATATCATAAGTAGAAGTATAATACCCGTCTGTGGTCAATACCTGCGTTGTAATAGCAGTAGTTGAATCCGCACCTTCTTTATAGATCGGGGAATTACCGGAGTTATTGCCATCAGGAATTTCATATGATAATGAAACATTTTTTATTTCAGGCATGCCTGCAAATTCATTTCGGATAGTTTCCATATGCTGAACACCTTTTGCGGTCCAATCTCTCGGCACCTGAGCAGAAACAATATAATCTTTATTATAACCAAGGTTTTGACTAAAGAAATAATTGATTTGTTGAGAAATGATAATAGCACCGATAAATACAACAGTGGCTATAGCAAATTGCAATCCCACCAAAGATTTACGCAACCAAATTTTTTCTTTTATAGTTGCTGGTTTGCCTTTTAAAGAATCAACTGATTTCATTGCAGAAAGAACAAAAGCCGGGTACAGGCCGGCAAGCAAACCAACCATCAATGCCAACGCAACAGGATAAAGAATAAAGTAGGAAGGAAATTCACTGAGAGAAAGAATATCTTTTCCTAAAACATTGCTGAAGAAATTTCGGGCAGCGCTATAAATAATAACAGAGACGATAGTGGCAAGAAACACGAGTATGACAGACTCTGTAAGAAACTGCACTATCAATTGCTTTCGCATTCCACCCAATACTTTTCTTATACCGATCTCTTTCAGTCGTGTTGCCGAACGGCTAACCGACATATTGATAAAGTTGATTACGGCCATCAGCAAAATGAAAAATGCTATGCATGATAAGGCATAGATCATCTTTTCAACAAGGGCGTTGTTGGCTTTTACATAGTACTCTTTCAGCGGAACAAGATAAGGAGTAAGGTTTGCTGAAACCTGCCCTGCTGTATTTTGCTTAACCAGTTGCCGTATCGGTTTTTCAAGGTCAGTGGGCTTAACACCTTTTTGTAATTCGACATAACTTGCAATACTCGAATTATTCCAATCCATATTTCTGCCGAAGAAATTCAGGTTGCTTGTGGAGACATAAAAGTTGCCGGGGTAACCGCCTACAAGATCAGTAACGGAATTCCTGAAAACGTTTTTAAGAACACCGGTTATCATAAAACTATGTTTCGAACCGGAAAAACTTTCAATAGTAATAGTTTTACCAGCAACATCTGTTTTACCAAAATATTTTTTTGCTGCTGATTCTGTAACCACAACAGCATACGGTTCATTTAAAGCAGTTTTTACATCGCCATATAGTAGTGAGAAGCCGTACATATTGAACAAAGTGCTGTCGCCTATCTGTATGTTTTCACGAAAGCTTTTTTCGCCTTTGGAGATATTGGAAGTAATGCCATCGTACCTGTAATAATTTGCAACAAGACCGGGATATTGATCATGCAATTCTTTTGCAAGCGGGCCAAGTGTTGCCAGATCATAACCCATATTCGGATCTTTCCATTTGCTTTGAATAATGTATTGCCGGTCTGCATTCTTTAAATGTTTATTCACCTGTAATTCGCTCCATACATATGCAGCAATCAATAGTGTAAAGGCAATACCGGTTGACAAACCGATTATATTGACAGCGGAATAAAAGCGGCTTTTGATAATATTCCGCCAGGCAATTTTGAAATAGCTCTTTAGCATAATTATAATTTCATTCGGTTCGTAAACTTTTTACGGGGTTTGCAATTGCGGCTTTAATGGCCTGGAAACTTACCGTAATCAATGCAACAGCAATAGCAAGCACACCAGCCGCAATAAAAATCCACCAGCTGATATTGGTACGATAGGCAAAGTCTTCCAGCCATTTATTCATAGCCCACCAGGCAATAGGAAAGGCTATAACAGAAGCAATCAAAACCATACGTACAAAACTTTTGGAAAGCATTGCAGTGATATTAAATACACTGGCGCCAAGTACTTTGCGAATGCCAATTTCTTTGATGCGTTGCTCCGCACTAAAGGCTGCTAATCCAAACAATCCCATACAGCCAATAAGGATGGCCATGATGGTGAAAATTAACAGCAGCGAACCGAGTTTGTCTTCGGCTTTATACATGGTATCGAAGCTTTCATCCAGGAAAGAATAATCCAGTGGTGCACCTACATATTTGCTCCAGGTAGCTTTTATAAATGCCACGGCTTTATCCAATTCAGCCGTCTTTACCTTTACCGCCATTTTGTAATATTCCGGAAGCAACTGCATTACCAGCGGCGCTACCTTTTCGTGCAGGCTTTTATAATGAAAGTCTTTTACCACGCCAACCACTTCTCCTTTTTTAACAGGGTTCAACGAATCTTTTTCCCATTTTTCCCAGTTTAGTTTTTGACCTAATGCCTGTTGCGGTGTTCCAAAACCAAATTCTTTTACCGCCGTTTCATTCAGTATAAAAGCATGATCTTTATCGGTTGAAAAATCTTTGGAGAAATTTCTTCCGGCTAATACGTGTAAGCCTAATGTGGGTATATAATCTTCGTCTACCAGAAATAAACTGGTCGGGTATTTTTTATCACCGTCTTTTGGAATTGTAACTTGGTCAGTGGCAAAAATATCGCCGGGCAAACCATATCCGGCTGTGGCAGATACAATATCGGGAGAACGCAGCAATTCGGTTTTGAATGATGCCAGGTTGCTATCCAGGCCTTGCCGGAACTGAAAAGTAATGATCTGTTCTTTGTTGAAACCTAAATCTTTTTTATGCAGAAATTTTACCTGCCGGTATACACTCAGCGTACATATAATCAACAAAGCCGATAAGGCAAACTGTATCACTACCAGCGCCTCCCTCAGCAATCCCTGTCCATAATTGGTATTCGTAATTTTTAAACCTTTCAGCACTTTTACCGGCTGAAAACCGGAGAGCACCACTGCAGGATATATACCGGCAATAATGCCGATAACAATACCAACAACTATCAGCATCAGCGCCAACAGCGGATGGGTAAAGAAATTGAAAGAAATGGATTTGCCGGTAAAATTATTTAAGGGTGGTATTAACAGCATGGTAATAATACCTGCCATCAACACAGCAATCACCGACAGCAAAATGGTTTCGCCGGTAAATTGCAGCATCAGTTGGGTTCGCTCTGCGCCAATTACTTTTCGCACTCCAATTTCTTTGGCTCTCCGAAGCGATCGTGCCGTGGCTAAATTTACAAAATTGAAGCAGGCAATCACCAGAACAAAGAGGGCAATAATGGAGAGCGCTTTTACATAAGTGATATTTCCACGCCTTGCAATATCCCACATAAAGTCGGCAGACTTGAGATGAATGTCTTTTAAAGGTTGTAAAAACGCAGCAAAGCTTTGACCCGATTCTTTGGCATCCCGGTTTAATTGTGCATCTATGGCAGATTGAAATTTGTGTTGAAACGCCTGTATGTTACTTCCTTTTTTTAATTTAATATAAGTAAAGAACTGATGCCAGGTCCATCTTTGCATGCGTTCCTGAGGCACCGTTAATGAAGAGAGTGAAAGAATATAATGAAAGTCTAAATGAAAATGCTCCGGCACATTTTTCACGACCCCGGTAACGATGTACGGATCATCAATAATTACAGTTTTACCAATGGGGTCTGCAGCGCCAAAGAATTTTTTAGCCATATCCTCTGTTATCACCACCGTATTTTTTTCTTTTAACGCAGTGGCTGGATCTCCTTTTAAAAAACGCAGCGGAAAGAAATTAAAAAAACTGTTTTCTGCCATGAACCCTTTGTCTTCATAGGCTTTGATATTACCGGTTTCTACCAATACCTTATTGGGAATATTCAAGATCCGTAACGTTTGCTCCACTTCCGGAAACTGTTGTTGCGCATAAGGAGCAAGGGCAGGCGGTACCATAGCCATATCGACCATACCCTGCTCTGTACTTCGCTTTTCATACACTCTAAAAACCTGGCCGGCATCCTGAAACTGGTCGTACTGTTTTTCATCCCAAACAAACAACCCGATAATTAAACAACCCACCACACCAATAGTGAGGCTGGCAATATTGATAATTGAAAACCCTTTATAGCGAAGCAGGTTTCGGAAAGCTGTTTTTAAATAGTTTCTGAACATAAAATAAGGTTTCTGGTGTTTGAAATTTTATGCGTCACTTAATCCATATAGATTCTCCTATTCCATCATATTATTCCGTTCTCAAACTTTTTACGGGATTTGCTATCGCTGCTTTAATACCATTATAGCTGACCGTAATAATCGCTATCATCATTACCATCAATGCGGCTATTACAAACATCCACCAGGACAATTGTATATGATAATCCATAAACATTAATGCCTTTTGCAGCAGGATGCCTGCAAGCGGAGCTGCAATTGCAAAAGCAATAAATACAGGTTTTAAAAAATCTTTCGATAACGTTACCCAGATACTTCCAAGACTGGCACCAAGAATTTTACGAATGCTGATTTCTTTACCACGCCGCTCAGCCAGGAAAGCAGATAAACCAAATAAACCGAGGCAGGAAATGAATATAGCCATACCGCCAAATACCGATGCCATGGATTGCAGCGAATCAAATTCCTTAAAATTCTTTTGATATTCGTCTTTGATAAACTGAAACTCAAATGGAAAATCAGGACTTAATTTTTTAAAAGCTCGTTCTACCTGCGCTATAGTTGTTCTCCAGTTTTCATTATTAGCAATGCGTACCAAAAAATGATTCATATTACCATTACTGAAGTAAACGATCATGGGTTGTGGAGATGCAAAAGGATGATTGTAAACAAAATCCTTAACTACACCTACCACCGTATTAGCACCCAGTTTGGTGCCTACTATTGGTTCTTTTAAACCCATCCTTTTTGCGGCTGCCGCGTTAATAAGACAAGCGGAGGTATCAGTGCCAAAATCATTACTAAAATCCCGACCTTCTACCAAATGGAATCCTGCTGTTTCCACCCAATTATATTGCACAGAAGTAGCAGTAATATAAAAATCCTGATCAGGCGTTTTACCCGGCCAGCCCAGCCCATTGAAAGCACCTCCAAACCGCACCAGGTTATCGGTACCGGCTGATATACTTTTTACACCCGGAATTTGTTGCAATTCGTTTTTTACAACATTAAACTTACCAGTAAGATCGCTGTTTGCAGGAATGTCTATCAGGTTATCAGCATTATAACCTAAAGGCCTTTGCTCCAAGTAATTAATTTGTTTGGTAATAACAATCGTAGCAATGATCAAAAAGATAGAAATTATAAACTGGAACGTTACCAGTATTCTTCTTAAAGAGTAGCCACCTTTATCTGTATTTATTAGTTTTTTAAGTACCATTGCAGGTTTAAAACGACTTAAGTAAAAAGCAGGATAACTACCAGCAATGAGGCCGGTGACTAAAGCCAGTGTAATGAGTGAAAGCCATACCCGCCAATTGGTATAATCGGGTGTAAAATTGTTGCTTGTTAATTGCATGAAAGCCGGCAATGCCTCATTTGCAATCAGGATGCCCAACAGAAGTGAAATAAAAGACAGCAATAAGGCTTCGCCAAGAAACTGAAGAATGATGCGCCGGCGCGATGCCCCAAGTACCTTACGAACGCCCACCTCGCGGGCACGCTGCTCCGAACGTGCAGTGGCAAGGTTCATAAAGTTGATGCAGGCAATCAGTAAAACAAATCCGGCAATGAGGCTCAACATAAAGATAATATCAATAGTACCACCATCCGGCTTGCCATTTTTGAATTGTCCATATAATCTTAAATCAGCAAACGGGTAAGCAAATAATTCCATATTCTTTTCACCCTGCTTATTAAGAAATAAGGCTTTCAGTTTATTATTTACCACATTCATTTTTGCAGTTGCTTTAACCTGCACCCATGTTTGTATCCTGTTGTCGTCCCATTTCTTCAACCAATCATTCTTGCTTTCATACAATTGAAAAGGAATAGCCATCTCAAACCGGTTTGTACTATTTTGGGGTATATCTTTTATAATGGCCTCAATCTTTAATGCGTCAGTATTATTTAGTAATAATGTTTTACCTATAACATCTGTGGTGTTAAATATTTTTTTTGCAGCGCTTTCGGTAATTACAACCGTATTGGGCTGCCTCAATGCCTCTACAGGGTTTCCCGTCAAAGCAGGGAACGACATCATATTAAAAAAGTCGGCGTCCGTATAAAGATTATTAGTGTACACTATTTTGTCGCCGCTCCTTATCAAATCATTTTGCTGGCTTGTGCGGGCTGCATATTTTATTTCAGGTATTTCGTTGCGTACGCTGGCAGCTAAAGGACCGGGGGTTGTTCTGCCGGTGATAATATCGCCATTCATATTTTGATTCTTCATCAACAGGTAAATGTCTGCGATATTCTTATTGAACTTATCATAACTACATTCATTTACAATTACGAGCAGAATGATAATACCTGTTGCTAAGCCAACGGCCAATCCACCGATATTAATGAATGAAGAAACCTTATTCTTCAATAGATTTCTGAATGTAATCCTGAAATAATTTTGAAACATAAAAACAAGTTTTATTTACAGCTTACTATTGTAATACTATTCCGTTCTCAAACTCTTCACCGGGTTTGCAATGGCTGCCTTTACGGCCTGGAAGCTGATCGTTAGGAGTGCAATAACTATCGCGGCAATTCCACCAACGAGAAATATCCACCAACTGATGTTAATACGATAAGCATAATCCTGTAACCATTGGTGCATAAAATACCAGGCAAGGGGTGTAGCAATCAGGAAGGCAATTAGGATGAGCAGGATAAATTCTTTTGAAAACAAATAAACGATATTGCCTGTAGTAGCGCCAAGCACTTTTCGAATGCCCACTTCTTTTATCCGCTGCACTGCCATGAATGAGGCTAAACCATACAACCCAAGACAGCTAAGGAATATAGCAATGGCTGCAAAAATTTTATACAACTGTGATAACTGAGCCTCCTGTTTGTAAAAACTTGCTATTTTATCATCCAAAAACCTGTATTCATACACATAATCCGGAAATATTTGCTCCCATATTTTTTTGATAGATTGCATGGTAGCAGCAATGTTCGTTGTGGAAAGCTTTATGGAAGCCTGTCGGTACATGGTGCTGTTTGTGGCAATAAGTAATGGTGCCACATTATTGCGCAACGACCTGTCATTAAAATCTTTCACCACACCAACAACAGGACATTTTATCAACCCACCCATGATGCTTATTTCTTTGTTCAATATATCATCCGGCTTTTTGAGTCCTAAACTTCTTACGAATGATTCGTTCACCAGAAATTCTTGTGTCCAACCAGAAGCTTGCAAATTTCTTCCGGCTACTATTTGCAATTTATAAGTCGGCACATATTCGCTGTCAGCGAACTTGCTAATAGCCTGGAAATCTGCATCCTTTACTGCATGATCAAATTTGAGTATAGTAAACATATTATTATCATCTTCTACCGGGGAGTTGGAATTGAAGCTTACTGCCTGCACACCATTTATGGACAATAACTGCTGCTTTACATAGTCTTCAGCTTTATTGTGGCTCGGACGGTAAGGAACATTTACGATTGCATCTTTATCAAAGCCAAGCGGTTGATTCATAAAATAATTCATTTGCTGCACGATAACCAGCGTGCCGATAATGAGCGCCTGTGCAATGATGAACTGAAACACTACCAATCCTCTTCTTAATGAGATCCCCTGTGCGCCATTTACTGTGAGTTTACTTTTTAAAGCATTGATAGGATTGAAATTGGATAATACAATAGAAGGATAAAAGCCAGCGAGTGCAGTTACAACAATTGTTACCACTAAAAGAAATAAAATAATTGTAGGATTGGCCAATATGTTGAAAGAAAGCGAAAGTTCTAAAAGGTTATTTACATATGGCAACGCAAAAATGGTAATAAGGGCTGCAAGCACTACAGCAACTGCAACGATTAAAAATGTTTCAACGATGAACTGGAGTTGTAATTGGGATTTGTTACTTCCCAACACCTTGCGTACCCCAACTTCCTTTGCACGATTCACCGCTTGTGCTGTGGAAAGGTTGATAAAGTTTACGCAGGCAATCAACAGGATGAATGCGGCAATCAGCCACAATACATTGAGCAGTTGATGACTGATTGTTTTGTTACTGAAATTGCCTGCTCCTGTATCATAATGCACTGCGCTTAATGGTTGGATAATATAACTATCCTTAATGTCAGCGGGCTGCGCCTTTCGTGCATATGCGCTTAATTGCTGATTAAAATTAGGGGCAGACATATTTGGCGGCAACATAATATAACAACCAAAATCAGGTGCTGAGACATTCCACCCTGGTTGTTGAAACCCGTATTGTACATCGCCGGTAAAATCTGTTCCCCATGCAACTACCAATTTTAGTTGAAAATCCGTATTTGCAGGTATGGTTGCAAGGATGCCTGAAACTTTCAGTGCTACTGGCGGAAACTGAAACAATCCTGCACCCATGCTATAATATCCTGCTATTTTAATGGTTTTACCCATTGCTGTTTTCCAATCGCCGAAATAGGTGTCTGCAATCTCTTTTGTTAGCAATACATTGTTTGGATCTTTTAATGAGGCATACGAACCTGCAAGCAGCGGAAAATCAAACATGCTGAAGAATGATGGCGATGTATAAAATACACCGCTCCCTTCTTTAAAGTTCTTTACAGGCGCTCCATTATCATCCAATACCTGCAACTCATCATTGTGGCTTGCATAAATAGGAGCAACTGCCTCCAGTTGAGGAAAAGCCGTTTTCAATCCTGCGGGCATTGGAAAAGGCACGTTTTTCGCATAAGAAACAGTTGCTTCATCTGCGTGGTGGTTTTCAGTTAGCACCCGATAGATCCGATCTTTATTTGAATGAAAGGCATCGAAGCTTTTTTGATATTGTATAATGATAAAGATTATCATACACACTGCAATACCAACAGCCAAACCGGCAATATTGATAATTGCGTAATTCC
>JAICHT010000050.1 GCA_025924755.1 Chitinophagaceae bacterium
AAAGAAGTATGATTTTTTATCTGGTCAGTTTATCTGGACAGGCTTCGATTATATAGGTGAACCTACACCTTATCCCTGGCCGGCCCGTTCGTCTTATTTTGGTATCATCGATTTGGCTGGTTTTCCTAAAGATATCTATTACATGTATCAAAGCGAATGGACAAATAAGCCGGTGCTGCATATCTTTCCGCATTGGAACTGGACCCCTGGACAAACAATAGATATATGGGCTTATTACAATAATGCGGATGAAGTAGAATTATTTTTAAACGGAAAGTCATTAGGCACTAAAAGAAAAAATGGTGATGATTTACATGTAATGTGGCGAACCACTTTTACACCAGGTACATTAAAAGCGGTATCAAGAAAGGGGGGCAAAGTAGTATTAACGAAAGAAATTCATACAGCAGATAAACCGGTAAAAATTGAATTGGTTGCCGATAGGAAAAGAATAAAAGCGGATGGCAAAGACCTATCGTTTGTTACGGTAAAAGTTACTGATGCTAATGGTAATTTGGTTCCGGATGCAGCTAATTTAATTAAGTTTACTATATCCGGCCCTGGCTTTATTGCAGGTATGGATAACGGAAGCGAGACGGACCTGGAATCGTTCAAAGGAAGCAGCCATACTGCATTTAACGGCCTTGCACTGGCAATCATACAATCTAACGGTAGCGCAGGTACGATTTATCTAAAGGCTGCCGCAGATGGATTGCAGCCGTCAACCATTACTATCAATACAAAATAATATATTCGTCAACTAAAAACTATCAACGAAAATCATGAAAAAGTCTTGCCTTATTCTATTTGCTTTTTTATCGCTCCACACCTTTGCTCAAAAGTTTGAAGGGCTGGCGCTTACGCCGCCAATGGGCTGGAACAGTTGGAATACTTTTGCTACCCATATCAACGAAAAACTGGTGATGGAAATGGCCGATGCCATGGTCTCGTCTGGTATGAAGGATGCGGGTTATACGTATTTAGTATTGGATGATGCCTGGATGGCGAAAGAGAGAGACAGCGGTGGAAACATCATTGCAGACCCGCAAAGATTTCCGCACGGTATGAAATATATAGCCGATTATGTGCATAGCAAAGGATTGAAATTTGGACTATATAATTGCGCCGGCACCAGAACCTGTGCCGATTATCCGGGTACAAGAGGATATGAATACCAGGATGCCCGCTTTTATGCTTCGCAAGATGTGGATTATTTGAAATTTGACTGGTGTAATACCAAAGGCATTAATGCCGAAGAAGCTTATACTACCATGAGCAAAGCGTTAAAGGCAGCCGGTCGTCCTATTGTGTTTAGCTTATGCGAATGGGGTACTAATAAGCCCTGGCAATGGGCAGAAAGTGTAGGGCATTTATGGCGTACTACCGGCGATATCGGCAATGTGTTTGCAGGCGATAAGAAGTATGGCGACTGGTCGGCCTTAGGTGTATTGCATATAATTGATATGCAGGATAGCTTACGTAAATATGCCGGCCCTGGCCATTGGAACGACCCTGATATGCTGGAAGTGGGAAATGGATTAACTGAAAGTGAAAACCGGGCACATTTTGCTATGTGGTGCATGCTCGCTGCCCCGTTAATTGCCGGTAATGATATCCGGAAAATGGATGCTTCGACGCATGATATTTTAACCAACAAAGATGTCATTGCTATAGACCAGGATTCCTTAGGCATTGAAGGATTTCGGTATGCTACAAAAGATAGTGTTGAAACATGGTTTAAACCATTGAAGAATGGCGATTGGGCAGTGTGCTTTTTAAATACATCCAACGCACCGCAGAAAGTAGCTTTTAAGTGGAAAGAAGAAGCCGTAAACGATACACTTTCTAACCGGCAACTGGATGCAAAAACTACAACGTATCAACTGCGAAACTTATGGACAAAGAAAAGTGCAGGTACTACCAAAAAAGATTTATCTGCTACCGTTCCGCCGCATGATGTATTGCTGCTACGGCTTACGAAATAAAAAGTAAATGTGAAATGAAATGCCTTGAATGCTACTATAGTGTTCAAGGCATTTTTGCTTAATAGTGTCCCCGGATTTGCGGCTTTATTTTTTGATCGTACAACTGCCTTAACTGCTGGTGTATGCCGTCTGTCAATTGCGGTAATGAAGAAGACTCCATATTGCTTTGTACTTGCGAAATTTTTGAAGCGCCGGGTATAACGGTTGTCACCTCAGGATGATCGAGTATCCACCGTATGGCACATTGCGCCAGGCGATGATCGGGCAGCAGTGCCGCCATTTCTTTTGATAATTTTATGCCTTCGTTAAACTGGATTCCGGAAAAGGTTTCACCAGCGTTGAACGCTTGTCCGTCCCTGTTGAAATTGCGGTGATCGTTTGGTGCAAAAGTGGTTTGTTCATTGAATTTACCTGTAAGCAATCCGCTGGCTAATGGCACCCGAACAATAATCGCCACACCTTTTTCTTTTGCTTTTGCAAATACTTCGTCGGCCACATGCTGGCGAAATAAATTAAAGATAATTTGTAGCGATGCCAGCCCTTCCTGTTCCAGGCATATCGATGCTTCTTCACTGGTTTCTACGCTAGCACCCCAGTAGCGGATCAATCCTTCTTGCTGGAGTTTTCTGAAATGATTAAACACATTGCCAGAGCGGAGTTCTTCTGTAGGTATGCAATGCAATTGCTCTAAAAACAATAGCTGCTGATTTAAATGGCGTAACGAATCTTCAATATTGCGGCGCATACCATCGTACGTAAAGTTTTGCGGCCAACCATTTTCTTTATCGCTTCTTCGCCCAAGCTTGGTAGCCACATAAATCTCTTTATTTGTTGACTTCAAAAATTTGCCTACAATCGTTTCACTAATACCCATACCATACACATCTGCCGTATCAATAAAATTTCCACCAGACGCCACAAATTGGTTCAAAATGCCAAAGGCTTCTTCTTCGTTTACTACGCCCCAATCAGCACTGCCTAACTGCCAGGTTCCCAAACCCACTTCTGATACTTGTGCTTCTTTAAATAACCGGTATTTCATATTACTTACATTTTGTAGTTAAGATATGCATATATGCAATCATCATGCGCTAAAAATAATTAAGTGTTGAATAATAAATAGCTGTATTTCTTTTTTCAGTTAATTACATTTGAGACCTTATTCAAACGCAACGCAAACGCTATATGAAATTAAAAAAGCTCCTGCTAATCTTTATTGTTTTTTGTGTACATACTATATTAAAAGCGCAGCCATCCGAACAAATAAAACTTAACCAACTGGGCTTCTACCCGAATGCTGCAAAAATTGCCGTAGTTACCGGGGGTATTTCCGCCAGCAACTTTTATGTTCTTTCTGTTAATAAAAATGATACAGTATACAGGGGTAAGTTGAGCAATGAAAAGCAGTCTGCTTATTCCTCCACCAAAACAAAAATAGCGGACTTCAGTGCCTGCCAAAAAAAAGGGATGTATATAGTATACGTACCGGGCGTGGGAAACTCTTACACCTTTGCAATTGGGGATAATGTAAATCATGCAGCAGCGGTTGCCACTTTAAAAGGATACTATTTTATTCGCTCCGATATGCAGTTGGATGCGCAGTATGCCGGTAAGTGGGCACGTGCAGCCGGTCATCCCGATACGGCTGTTTTGATTCATCCTTCTGCTGCCAGCGCACAGCGTCCGGAGGGTACTAAAATTTCAACACCAGGTGGTTGGTATGATGCCGGCGATTATAATAAATATGTAGTAAACAGCGGCATCAGCACCGGCACTTTATTATCGGCTTATGAAGATTTTCCTGCTTATTTTGATACGCTGAAAACCAATATTCCGGAAAGCGGCGATGCCGTACCAGATATATTAAATGAAGCCTTGTATAACCTGCGCTGGATGCTTACAATGCAGGACCCGAACGATGGAGGCGTATATAACAAATGCACCAATGCTGCTTTTGATGGAATGGTAATGCCCGGCGTAACCAAACTGCCACGCTATGTGGTGCAAAAGGGTACGGCAGCTGCTTTAGATCTGGCAGCGGTTGCTGCACAAGCCAGCCGCATTTTTAAAAAGTATGAGAAACAGCTTCCTGGCTTAAGTGACAGTTGCTTAGCGGCGGCTACAAAAGCGTGGCAGTGGGCTCAAAAAAACCCGGCAATGGAGTACAATCAAAATGCCATTAACCTACAATACGAACCTAAGATTACCACTGGTGCCTATGGCGATAAAAACTTTAAAGATGAATGGTTTTGGGCGGCTTCCGAATTATTTGCTACTACTGCAAACAAAAGTTTTTATGATACGGTATATAGCCGGATGAACGACACTTTAACCCTGCCCTCCTGGAACGATGTTCGGATGTTGGGTTGTTATACCTTATTGCGAAAAAAGGCCATACTGCCGGCATATGCAGCCAATATGGTGCAAACATTTAAAGAGCGTTTAATAAGGTTTGCCGATAACTATATACCTCATGTATCCCAAAGTGCATTCGGTACTATTATGGGACAATCAAAAAAAGATTTTATCTGGGGCGGTAATGCTACGGCAGCCAATGAAGGCATTGTATTGCTTAATGCTTATTTACAGACCGGCAATAAAAAGTATGTGGATTATGCATTAACCAACCTCGATTATTTATTAGGAAGAAACGCCACCGGCTATTGTTTTGTTACTGGTATTGGCACCAAATCTACTATGCATCCACACCACCGTCCGTCTGTGGCAGATGGTGTAGACGATCCGGTTCCGGGCTTGCTGGCAGGTGGTCCCAATCCGGGCAGACAGGACGGTTGCCATTATGATTTTTTTGAGCCGGAAACAGCATATTCAGATATCAGTTGTGCCTATGCTTCCAACGAAATTGCTATTAACTGGAATGCGCCAATAGTATACTTGGCCAATGCTATAGAAGCTTTACAAAAAAAAGTAAGTTATTGGAAGTAGCCTGTTGTTATTTTATATATTTTATTTTTAAATTTTCTACCATTGCACACTTGTTCAGTGTGCAATTTTGTTTACAAAAGCTGTTTGTAAATTGGTGTATATGTCAATTTGATGAAGCAATTGTTATGTATAAAACTTCTATATCCCAATATACCAGCATAAATATCTATGAGTAAGAAACGGGTTGGGCATTATAAAAGTATTTGAACCAAACGCTTTACTATCAAGGCTTTCGCTGCGTTATGTTCCGCTTTGCCATCAACAAACGCCTTATAAGTTGTGTTGTACTTTAGTAAATCCAACATTAGTTTTGTTCTCAGATCATTTAAATGCTACGTAACGATATCAATACTTTTAAGTAGCGTCACTATCAGATTGCTCCTCGCTATTGCTTGCCCCACACGATTGCTGCTCATAGTAAATTTTTCTCGCAATTTTTAAACTTTAAAAGTCATTATTATGAAAACGCCAAACAAAAGCAATCGCAGCCACGCCATTACAAACATGTTGAAACCCGCGGCTTTCGCTGCTCTTTTCTTATTTGTTTTTACTACTTCCGATGTACATGCGGCAAATAAAATACCTGCACCGCCTGTAGAAATCAAGTATCTGGGCAGTTTAAATTATAAGCCGGTATTTGAAATTAACTTCGACAACCAGGACGGTGAAGATGTGTATTTAACGCTTAAAGATGAGGATGGTAATGTTATTTATTCGGATATCGTAAAGGATAAAAAGTATTCCAGGAAAATACAGTTGGATAACAGCGAACTATACAATATGAAATTAACGCTGAACCTGCGCTCTAAAAAGATCAACGAATCGCAAAATTTTAGTGTCAATTCCAACACCCGTATTGTAGAAAATGTAGAAGTAGTAAAACTTTAGTAAAGAAACGCTGTTCCTTATCTGTGTGAAACAGATCCCTAAACTAATGCTCCGGCCCAGGTACAAATACCTGGGCTTTTTACATTACTATTGCTTCTATATCTTCTAAAATAATTTTGTCATAAATACCTGCCAGATTTATAAGGATATTCAAAAGGAATCTGCCAGATTATCAGAACATTTCTTATACGTAATGTGTTGATTGCGCTATTGTTATTGTATCGTTATAATCACATGCCTGTATACTTTATGCATACAAATTGCAGTTAAAACAATATAAAACATACAGTATGAAAAAGCTATTTATAATGTTGTTTGCAATAGGAGCGGCCTTTGGTGCTTTTGCGCAACGCCACGGTCATGCAGGTGGGTATCATTACAGCAGGCCAAGGGTAGTAATTGTGGGAGTGAGTGGTTATTCGCCTTTTTACCCGAGCTACGGTTTTGGATACAATCCATTTTATGGGTATCCTTATGCAAATATGTATCGTCCGAGACCCTCAAAATTGGATTTGGAAATAGAAGATATCAAAAATGATTACCAGGATAAAATATGGTCTGTAAAGCACGATAAAACCATATCCCGCCAGGAAAGAAAGCAGCAAGTGCACCAGTTGAAACATGAGCGGGAAGAAGCAGTTATTGAAGCTAAAAGAGACTACTATAAACCTGAAGACCGGTCGTAACTCCTAATCTAAAAACCTTACCCTGCTGCCGGCAGGGTTTTTATTTACGCCTTTATTGTCTTCTGTATTTAGAAGAGTCTTTTGTTCGATTAATGATTTTTTCATCTCTGGTACTATCAGTAGTTCTTCGGGGCACATTTATCTCTGCTTTTTCAGTGCCAAGCGTGCCGCTGGTAGTGGTTTGCGGATCGGGTTTAAAAGTGACGTGCTTTGAGTTGCTACAGGCCGTGATGCTTAATATCAATATGATCAGGAAAGTCAGATTCTTCATTATGTTATGTTTTAGCGTGTCTTTAATTGTATGCTAATTAAGTACCAGATAATAATAAAATGCTTTTTATCAATTCACATATCTGTCTCTGCTTTATAAATGTGTACCACGGCTTAGTAATTGCAACGCTACATTCTTATTCAACAGGCAAAAATTAATTAATTATGAGCCAGGCATTTGTAAAAGAAAGCGATGAGCAATGGCTGCACGATATAGGGCCTACTCTCAATGCATTGATTGTATACCTTACCCGTCAAAATAACGGCATCAGGGTGTATGAAAAAAGAAGTTATATCCACCCGAAAATTAATAAAGAAGTGCACGATATGAGCAACGGATTAAGTTATGCCAAAGATGAAGAGGGGAAGTGGTATATTATTGATTGATAAAATTCATATTTAAACTTAAGTCCTTTTTAAATAAGGTGTGCTTGAATTGCAAGCCAGGAGAAACAGTCGGGAAACAACAAAGCCCCGTGTAAAACGAGGCTTGGAAACTTATTTCTGACTTTGTAAAAATGAGGTATAAAACTCAGAAAGCGGGAAGCTTACCGACCGTTATTATTTTTAGGAATAGGTACTAATTCCGGTTTTTTTAACCCCAGTAAAATAGACAGCACATCTCTCCAGTTCATAGAATATTTTATTAAGTAAATAATGATCCATTTGTTTTTCTGTAAATCACAGGGTAAAATGGAAATGTAAGGTACATATAAAAATGGCATTATTCTGTTAAAAACAGCAAGCGGTTATTTTAATTTCCACAAATTAAAAAGTCCTTTTAAACCAAGTGTTTGCCTGTTAATAATAACAATATAAAGCTACTTTAAACTTACTGCGGTATGATGCACGGCATATGAATTAAGCAGTTTATGCTTTTTATTTTCAGGTATCCAGCTTAAGCCTAAACCCGGACCGCCCATGGGTATATACGTCATATCCAGCTTTAAATTATTATGCTTTCTGTAGCGGTGCAAAGAAGGCACTATAATTCCGCTAACAGCGCCCATTACCAGGCCAGCAAAAACATCGGACGGAAAGTGCTCAATCGCCTTTACTCTTAAGTAACCTTCAACCAGTGGCGGAATAGTAGCAAGCCCGTACAGAAGGAATTTTTTGCGACCCAGCTCCGGATGATAATCACTATATACTTTTGCCATAAAATAAGTGGCCGCTGCTACATTAGCCGTATGTCCGCTAAAGAAAGAGTTCCGGTTGTTGCCGGCTCTGCGGTCCACGTCGGGGAAATAGGAATAATAGGCCACGGGACGTACCTTATTTTGAAAGGCAGGACCAAAAAAGCTGAAGTTATATAAGCTAAACATCAGCGCATGGGTTTCGTAATACATCAGTAATATGCGTACCCAGTCTTTCCGTATATTTTTATCCAGTGCCAGTACCGCGGCAGAAACCGCTACGGCCGGAAGCACATAATCAGAAATGTTTTTGTACTTCTGCCGTTGTACAGGATCCTGGTCCATGGCCATTTCATCAATACTATTAAATATGTTGGGGTTCAACGCTTGTAATTCTTCTTCGGTAAGCGGTTTTTTGTTATGTAATATATGAGGGATGGCATAAAGGTTTCCGGCCGTAGCCAATATGCTAAATCCGCCACTTGTCCAGTAGTTCATCCGGTAAAGGTGTTTTCTGGTTTTGGTTACATGCGGAACCGTATCTACTGCCGGTACTACCCGGTTGATATGAGTTGTAGAATCAGACGTATAAGTTGTGGAATCCGTTTTATGTATCGTAGAATCTTGCGCATACAACGTATTGCCATAGCAAAGACCGGTTATCAAAAAAACAATAAGGCCGGTGTAAAATGATGTGGTAATGATACGTACTCCTTTATTGGCAGGATGTTTAGCAGATTTATTCATCTGAAAAAAATATAGTGGGTGCATAAAACTATGATGATAAAAAGCATGCCACCCTATAAATTCATAAGTACTGCGATGGTAATATTTATTTGGGTACTGCCGCTGCTTTATACAGTTTCAATCATCAGGTATAGCGTTTTTTAAAAGCAGAAGGGTTTTCGCCGGTTACTTTTTTAAAGAGCTTATTAAAATACGAAAGGCTTTCAAAACCAACTTCATAACAGGCTTCAGAAACGCTGATATCCTGTAAAAGCAACGTTTTAGCTTGCGTCACCCGGTATTGGTTTACAAAGTCGGTAAAGGTCATATTGGTTTGCTTTTTAAAATACCGGCAAAAAGCTGCCGTACTCAAATGCACACTTGCCGCCACTATATTAACATCCGGCGTTTCGTTGTAATTGGCATGTATGTATTTATAAATGGAGCCCATTCGTATTTTATCGTTCAAAAAAAGCTTGATGCTTGTATCCTGATCATTGAGTGCTACTACATCCTTTGAAGTAGCCAGTGTTTGAAATACTTCTAATAAACATACAAGTTGCTCAAAGTGTCCCAACTCCTGCATATACTTTAGTTTTTGCACCACTTTTGTTTTAGTATCGCCGCTGAATGATAATCCCAAGTATGCCCTTTCAAAGAGTTGCCGGATGGCTGAAAATTCGGGTGTTTCCTTGAAAGCATCACCCAGAAAGTTTTCTTTTAGCTGCACTACTATTTGTTTGTAAGCTGTTTTCAGTCCATAGTCAAAATTTAAATGCGGTATATTAGGCCCTATCAGCACCAGGTCGCTTTCCATATAACTGGATATATGCTGACCCACATGGCGTATGCCGTTCGTAGCTTCTACATATACCAACTCATATTCGGGATGGTAATGCCAGTAGAAATAGTTTCGTAAACTTGGTGTAAAAAGCTTGAAGGATTGTCCGGGGTCGGGCAGTACTATTTCTTTTTGAATCTTCACTTTGTAATTTCACTATAAAGCTAAAGTTTATAAGCAAATAGTACTAATAAAGTCAATATAGAGCAAAAGATGGTCATTGCGGATGTTTTATACCAATCAGGCATACACGAATTTTGTTCTATTATATCACGATAAAAATTGCATTATGGAACAGCAAACAATGGCCGCTACTATGGGTGCCGCCAATGCTCATAAAGATATTCCCGGTAACCCTTCCACCGCTAAAAGCAGCAAAATAAAACTAAACGACCGGAGCAACGGTAAACCCTTGCAGGTATTATCAGAAGAAGATTGGCAGTTTTGGTTGCACAACGGGTATATCGTTATTAAAAATGCCGTACCAAAAGAGCAGGTACAAAAGCTGGCAGATTTTCTTTGGGAGTTTGAAGAAAAAGATCCTAACGATCCGCAAACCTGGTATGCCCCGCCCCGCGCCGAAATGAAGATGAAAGAATTAACGAATACGGGTATGGTAGAAGTGTACAACCACCAGTTACTATGGGATAACCGCCAGTACCCGAAAGTACACCAGGCATTCGCGGATATATGGGGTACAGAAAAATTGTGGGTAACCATAGACCGCGCTAATTTGAACCTGCCCATACGGCCGGGATATGAATACAAAGGCTTTATTCATTGGGATTATGACCCTGAAACGAAGCCGCAAAACGTCCAGGGTGTATTGGCGCTTGCCGATCAAAACGACGAGAACATGGGCGGCTTTCAGTGCGTTCCTGAATTATATAGAACCTATGAAACCTGGAAGTTGACCCAGCCCGAAGACCGCGACCATTTTAAGCCCGATGTAACCGGATTTGAAATTGTAAAAGTAAAAATGAATGCAGGCGATCTGCTCATCTTTAACAGCCTGGAGCCGCACGGCATCCGGCCTAATAAAAGCGGTGATAAAGTTCGCCTTGCCCAATATATATCTATGATGCCGGCCGAAGAAGATAATGAAGAATTAAGGCAGTGGCGGATTTCGTCGTGGAAAGAGCGCCGGGCGCCGGAGGGATATGCTTTTCCCGGCGACCCAAGAGGGTGGGAACAAACCAAATATGAGACAGCAGTTTTATCACCATTAGGAAAAAAACTGCTGGGGCTGGACAAATGGTAACAAGTAAAGTTTGACGACCTATTTATCAACAGCGGCGGCGCTTTTGCCACGCTGTTGATATGCTAAAAGAAATGGTATGTGCTTTGATATTTTTCAGGAACCCGAATCCCGATTGAAATATGGCTAAGAAGGGAATCATATACGATCTGGACAATACCATTTACCCGGTGCATTCAATAGCTGATAGGTTGTTTGCTGATTTGTTTCAAATGATATTGGAAAACGGCGAACATGCCAGGAATATGGAGAGCATAAAAAATGATATGATGCGCAAACCTTTCCAGGTAGTGGCTGCTAAGTACCACTTTAGTGATGCGCTGGCACAAAAAGGATTGGAACTGCTAAGAAACCTAACGTACCACGGTGTTATAGAACCATTCAGCGATTATCCTGAAATAAAGAAGCTACCTGCTGAACGGTATTTGGTAACTACCGGTTTTTTCCATTTGCAGCAAAGCAAAATCAAACAACTTGGCATTGAGCAGGACTTTAAAGAAATTCATATTGTAGACCCGGCTACAACCGATAAAACAAAAAAGGACATATTCAAGTCCATTATGCAGCGAAACGGATATACTGCTTCGGAAGTGCTGGTAGTAGGAGATGATCCGGAATCGGAAATTAAAGCTGCTAAGGAACTAAGTATGGATGCTGTGTTGTATGATAAGTTTCAGATACATACCGCTACTGCTTTATTACCAACGATCACCAACTTTAAACAATTAATTGACTTTATAAAGTAAAGCCTACAAGTATTTGCTTACTGTAGTATTAAAGATGATTTGCCCATTTTAGGAACCACTATCCGGCACCTCAAAAGCTCGTTTGCTATTATGCCTCTTTAAGCTTTTCTATATCCATTTTTTTCATATGCATAAATGCTTTTGTAACGCGTGCTGCCCTTGTGGGATCGCTCATTAATTTAGCCAGTATCGTTGGAACAATTTGCCACGAAACGCCAAATTTATCTTTAAGCCAGCCACAGTTGCTTTCTTGTCCGCCTTCCGTTAATCGGTTCCAATAGTGGTCAATTTCTTCCTGTGTTTCGCAGTCTACCACAAATGATACGGCCTCATTAAATTTAAAATGCGGTCCTCCATTTAAACCCATGAACTTAGTGCCATTGATCTCAAACGTTACCACCATCGGTGTGTCTGCAAGGATCTTTGAATCTTTAAAAATGGAACCATAAAATTCGGCTGCTTCCCTGGCCTGGCCATTGAACCATAAACAAGCGTAAATTGGCTTTGCCATACTACTGGTTTTCCTGAGTGATTTATTTGCTACAATTGGCCATTAAATAATCTTTGAACTGCGCATAGTTTACCGGCATCTTAATGCTATGCTTTGCATTGGATGATAGCTTCTTTACTGCATGCGGTAATTCAATTTTTTGCTGAATAATAGGCTCTATAACATCGTAAAACTTAATAGGGTGTGCCGTTTCTAAAATAAATCCTTTTTCATCTTTATGATCTTGCAGGTAGCGGTTCAGCGCCGCATATCCCACGGCACCATGCGGGTCTAATAAGTAATGATGTTGCTCATAAACTTCTTTTATAACCTCCTTGGTTTCCTCATCTGTCACTGTATATCCGGTCAGCACTTCTTTGAGTGAATGAAACTGCTGTTCAAAAATTTCGAGTATACGCACAAAATTACTGGGGTTGCCTACATCCATCGCATTTGAGAGCGTGGCTATGGCATCTTTAGGTTGAAAGCGGCCCGTTTGTAAATAGTTCGGCACACAATCATTAGCGTTGCAGGCTGCTATAAAACGATGTACCGGCAAACCGGAACGATGGGCCATCAAACCGGCACAGATATTACCAAAGTTGCCGCTGGGTACCGATATTACGGGTACGCAGCTTTTATCAGCCCAATACTTATAGGCAAAGAAATAATAAAATTGCTGCGGCAACCAACGCGCCACATTTATAGAGTTGGCCGACGTAAGAAATGCCTGCTTGTTTATTTCGCTATCGGCAAACGCCTGCTTTACCAATTGCTGGCAATCGTCGAAACTTCCGTCTATTTCAAGCGCCGTAATATTTTTGCCCAACGTGGTTAATTGCAGCTCCTGTATACTGCTTACTTTGCCTGACGGATAAAGTATCACTACATTAACGCCATCCACATCATAAAAGCCATTGGCAACGGCACCGCCCGTATCGCCGGAAGTAGCAACCAGCACCGTTACTTTTTGCGATTGTTCTTTTACAAAATAAGCAAGACAGCGGCTCATGAAGCGGGCGCCCACATCTTTAAAAGCCAATGTAGGCCCATGAAATAATTCTAAAGCAGAAATACGGTCGGTAATGGGTACCAGTGGAAATTTAAAATCAATCGTTTCTTTTACAATAGGCTCCAGTTCTTTTACCGGTATCGTATCACCTACATAGGGTTGAATTACCTGCAGGGCAATTTCGGCTCTGGAGTAGCTTTCTATTTCTGTAATAAAGTCGTGCGGAAGTAGCGGCACTTCTTCAGGAAAATAAAGTCCTTTATCGGGCGCCTGGCCTTTTATGGTAGCTTCTTTAAAATCTACTTTTGGTGATTGATGATTGGTGCTGTAGTAAAGCATAATATAAGTTTGCGCTTTTAAATTACTCAATAACGGTAACGCCGCGTTGATTAATAGTGGTTACGTAGGTATGGTAAGATAAACCGATGCCGTCGTAAATTTCTTTCATGATCGTCTCCAGTTTCAGTGCGGTTTCTCTTTCCTTACTTAACATGAAAATGGAAGGGCCGGAGCCGGATATGCCACCACCCAGCGCACCCGCTTCTTTGCATCTTTTTTTTACGGAATCAAAGCCTGGTATCAACACGCTTCTTACAGGTTCTATAATTACATCTTCCAAAGACCGGCCTATCAAATCACAATCGCCTTTCATAAAGCCGGCTACCAATCCGGCAATATTGCCCCACTGTTTAATAGCGTCTTTCAGCAATACTTCTTTACGTAAAATTTGCCGGGCATCTGCTGTTTTTACTTCTATCTGCGGATGTACCAGGGTTACATATAAAGGTGGTGGTGGAATGGTAATAATATCCAGCGGAAAAATAGAACGGATCAACGTAATACCGCCATAGATGCAGGGAGCAATATTGTCGGCATGCTTTACACCCGAAGCCACTTTTTCGCCAAACATAGCAAAGCGAACGAGGTCTTCGTTTGTAAACCGGTTGTTCAATAAAAGATTAGCGGCTACCACGGCACCCGCAGCGCTGGCCGCACTGGAACCGACACCGCTTCCCGGCTTTATGTTTTTATAAATCATCACTTCAAAACCCACCTCTTCAGGCAAGGTATTTATCATTTCGATCAGCGGGGCACCCGCAGTATTTTGCTGCGGATCCTGCGGCAAAGGATATCCATCTGCACTATGAATGATTACCTTTTTTTCATTAAGAAGCGTCACTTCCATTATGTCGAAAGGTTCTTCCAGGCACATGCCAAGTACATCAAAGCCACAAACCAAATTTGCAACAGTTGCAGGCGCTTTTATCTTTATTGATTTCACGTTGAACAATTAAGAAGGATGAACTGAAAAGATAAGGAATAACAATTCATCATTTATAATTCATAATTAGATTAAATTCTTGCTGCCCGAATAATATCGGCAAATACACCGGAAGCTGTTACTTCGGCACCGGCGCCTGCACCTTTAACTACCATGGGTTGCTGCGTGTACCTGGTGGTATAAAAAAGTACAATATTGTCCTTGCCATATAGGTGATAAAAGTCGTGCTGCGGGCCAATATGCTGCAACCCTACAGTAGCTTTGCCTCCTTCATATTTGGCCACTACTTTTAATTTTTTTCCTGCTTCGGCAGCTTCCGTATATAACTTTTTAAAATGTGCTTCCTGGTTTTCCATCTCTTTATAAAAGTCTTCCACACTTCCCTGCATGCAGGATGGCGGCATAAACGGGTGGTTGGTAATATCTTCCATTTCCAAATCTTCCCCGGCTTCACGTGCCAGTATCATGATCTTGCGCATCACATCGGTGCCGCTTAAATCTAATCGTGGGTCAGGTTCGGTATAGCCTTCTTCCTGCGCCTGCCTTACCACTTCCGCAAAACTTTTTTCTCCATTATAATTATTGAAAACAAAATTTAAGGTACCGCTTAATACGGCTTCTATTTTGGTAACTTCATCACCGCTTCGCAACAAATCATTTAACGTGCCGATAATAGGCAAACTAGCGCCTACATTGGTTTCAAACAAAAATGAAGCATTATGATCCCGCGCCATATCTTTTAATTTCCGGTAATAGGCATAGGGCGATGAGCAGGCAATTTTATTGCAGGCTACTACTGATATACTTTTAGGAAAAACCTGGTCGTAACTGCGGCCTACTACTTCATTGGCGGTTACATCTACCAGCACGGCATTGCGTAAATTTTTTGTTTGTATGATCCGGATAAATTCTTCTAACAGCATCGGTTGTCCATTGTCCAAAGCAGTTCTCCAATCTGCCAAATGAATACCCTCATCATTGAAGCACATTTTTTTACTATT